>JACFNY010000069.1 GCA_019454625.1 Sphingomonadaceae bacterium | reverse complement strand
GACAGGCGGTTCGCAAGCACGCAGCCCGCCGACCCCGCACCGACGACGATATAGTCGTATCCGGACATCATGACCTCCCCCGATTCCTGCAAGCCGCCCAAGAGTGACGGCGTTTCGCTGCCCGCGCAATTCTGGATAAAGCGTCAGGCTGTGCCGGCGTAGACTTCTCCAGCGGCGGCGGCGCGTTCCACGCGTGTCGCTTCGGCGTGCGGAAGCCGGCGCCAGACGAACCAGAGGCAGATGAGCGTCACCGGCGCGGCGACGAGCAGGCAGAGGATACCCGTGCCGAGGCTGCCGGTGACGAGCGACATCTTGCCCGCAAAGTAAGGTCCGAGCCCGAGCCCGACGAGGGTGGTGCCGAGGAAGTAGGTCGCGGTCGCCGCGCCGCGCATCCGCGGCAGCACGAGGTTCTGGCTCGTCGCCGCGGCGATGCCCACCCAGCAGCTGTTGACGGTCGCCATCGGCGCGAACGCCAGATAGAAGACGGTCAAGCTTTCCGTCGTGTAGACGACGAGCATCAGCGGCGCGGGGATCAGTACGCCGAGCGCTGCGACGAGGATGTCACCCGCCTGCCAGCGCGCTCTCGCCCAGTCCGCGAGGCGTCCGCCTGCGATCACGCCGATGAAGCCGCCCGCCGCGCCGACGCCGCCGATGATGAGGCCGACGATCGCCGGGTCCGCGCCGAAGGTGCGGATCGCATAGGGCGCGGACCAGAAGCTGACCGCATAGGTGACGAACGCGATCGAGCCGAAGCCGAGGATGGCGAGCAGGAACGTCGGCGTGCCCCAGATCAGCCGGTAGGTCGGAAGGTCGCGGCGCTTCAGCGACTGCGACCACGAGAAGACGGAATAGCAGCCGATGCCAATGGCGCTCCATTGCAGCATGTCGCCGGTGAGCACGATCATCGCGGCCGCGCCGAGCGCGACGGCAGCGAGCCCGGCGAGGTTGATGCCGAGTGCGCGCGCGCCGCTGCGCGCGGCCTGCACCAGCGTGAACGGCGGGATGACGCTCGACAGCTCGGTGAAGAACTTCGGCCACGGCGAGGGTTCGGGCGGGCTCAATATGCCCTCGGACATGCCGCGCAGCGGCTCGCGCAGGGTGAGCACCCACAGCGCCAGCAGCAGCCCCGGCAGGCCGACGGCGAGGAAAGCCGCCTGCCAGCCGACGAGGCCGAGGGGGCCGCCGCCCGGAAACGCGCTGTTCCAGCTTTGCACGATGACGCCGCCGATGAACAGCGACAGGCCGCCGCCGATGTAGAGCCCGCTCGAATAGATGGCGAGCGCGGTGGCGCGCTTCTGCTTCGGGAAATAGTCCGAGATGATCGAGAAGGCGCAGGGACTCGCCGTCGCCTCGCCGATGCCGACACCGATGCGCGCCGCGGCGAGCTGGCCGAAGTTCTGCGCGAAGCCGGAGAGCGCCGTCATCGCCGACCAGACCGAAAGGCCGATCGTCATCAGGCGGCCGCGATACCACATGTCCGCGAGCCGCCCGAGCGGGATGCCGAACAGCGAGTAGAACACGCCGAAGGCGGTGCCGTAGAGGAAGCCCATGTCGGCGTCGGTGACGCCGAGGTCGGCCTTGATGTCCTCCGCGAGGATCGAGATGATCTGGCGGTCGACAAAGTTCAGCACGTAGACGAGCACGAGCACGCCGAGCACGTACCAGGCGTAGCGCCCGCCGACCTCCCCCTTGCGCGCCTCGAGAAGCGCCGCCGCATCGTTCATCCGCCCGACCCTCCCCGGTTTCGAGACGCACCCCTTGCCGGAGCGTTTGCCCCGTGGCTAACACAGGGACCCGCAATGGAAAGCATGGAAATCGCGATGACGACCTCGGTCCTGTTCGTTTGCCTAGGCAACATCTGCCGCTCGCCGCTCGCCGAGGGGGCGATGCGGCGGCTGGTGGAGATCGAGGCGGCGGCCGTCCGCATCGACAGCGCGGGGACCGGCGATTGGCACATCGGCCGCGCGCCCGATCCGCGCGCGCAGGCGGAGGCGCTGCGGCAGGGGCTCGACATCTCGATGCTGCGCGCGCGGCAGGTGACGGCGGAGGATTTCCACCGCTTCGACCATATCGTCGCGATGGACGCGCAGAACCTCGCCGACCTTCTGGCGATGCGGCCCGAAGGTGCGCAGGCACGGCTGTCGCGGCTTCTCGACCATGTCGGGGGCGGCGACGTGCCCGACCCCTACTACGGCGGCGACGACGGCTTCGCCGAGACCTTCCGGCTCGTGGAGAGCGGTGCCCGCGCCCTGCTTCAGGCGATCAGCGGCCAGCGCGCGACGACGTTGTAGTCCGCGCCCTCGGTGGTGAGGCGGCTTTCGAACAGGCTGATCGTATCCACCGTGAAGGAGACCGACGGAGCGCTTTCGCGCAGGAACGCGTCGAGCGGACCCGCCGTGCCGGAGAAACGCGCCAGCGTGACGTGGGGCAGATAGGTTCGCGTTTCGGGCGCGATGCCGACAAGCTGGAGCGCGCGGTCGACCTTGTTGTGCAGTGTCTTCACCGGCTCCTGCGGCTCGACGCCGACCCAGAGGGTCTCGACGCGGCCCTTGCGCTCGAAGATGCCGGGGCGGCCGATGGACAGGTCGAACGCGCGCGCGCGGATCGTCGCCAGCGCCTCGGCGGCGGCGTTGGCGGTGTGCGTATCGACCGTGCCGATGAAGCGCAGCGTCAGGTGGAGCTGCGCCGCGCTCTGCCAGCGCGCGCCGAGCACGCCGCCCATGCGCGCGGTGAGCATCGCCTTCACCTGCTGCGGCAGGTCGATGCCGACGAACAGGCGGTGCACTAGCGGAGCGCCGCTTCGACGCTCGGCAATATGCCCTGCACGATCACGGCAACGCCCTTCGGATTGGGGTGCATCCCGTCACCGAGCAGCAGTGCCTTGTTCGCGACGACGCCCTTCATGAAGAACGGATAGAGCGGCACGCCGTGCTTCTTCGCCAGCGCCGGGTACATGCCGTTGAAGTCCGCCGCATAGGCCTTCCCCATGTTGGGCGTGGCCAGCATACCGGCGATGAGCACCTTGCTGCCGCGCTTCCTGAACCCGGCGATCATCGCATCGAGGTTGGCGCGCGCCTCGGCGGGCGGCAGGCCGCGCAGCATGTCGTTGGCGCCGAGGCCGAGGATGACGAGATCGGGCTTCGTCTTGAGCCCGCCGAGCACCCACGCCATGCGCGCCTTGCCTGCGGCGGTGGTGTCGCCGGAAACCGCGCCGCTCACCACGCGCGCGGAAATGCCCTTCGCCTTCAGCGCCTTTTCGAGCTGCGGCGCGAAGCCCTCGCCCGGTTTCAGCTGATACCCCGCCATCAGCGAATCGCCGTAGGCGACGATGACGCGCGTTTCGGCAAGCGACGGACTCGCGCCGACGAACAACAGCAGAAAAGCGCCAATCGCGGCTTGGACAAAGCGCGCGGCGTCCCCATAAATACGGGACTTGCACGAACCGGACAAAGCGGATCCCCTTGAACGATATCTCCCTGTCGCCTTCCAATATCGTGATTGATGCGCGCGATGTCACCCTCACGCTCGGCGAAGGCGCGGGCGCGGTCGAAATCCTGCGCGGCGTCAGCCTGTCGGTGGCGCGCGGCGAAAGCGTTGCGATCCTCGGGCCTTCGGGGTCTGGCAAGTCCTCGCTGATGGCGGTGCTCTCCGGCCTCGAACGCGCGAGCGGCGGCCGCATCGCCGTCGCGGGGCAGGATTTCGGCGCGCTCGACGAGGACGGGCTCGCCCGCGCACGGCGCGGCCGCATCGGCATCGTATTGCAGGCGTTCCACCTGCTGCCGACGATGACCGCGCTCGAGAACGTGTCCGTACCGCTGGAACTGGCCGGGATCGCGGACGCGGAAGGCCGTGCACGCGCAGAGCTGGAGGCGGTTGGCCTCGGCCACCGGCTGACGCACTACCCCGCGCAGCTTTCGGGCGGCGAGCAGCAGCGCGTCGCCATCGCGCGCGCCACCGCGCCCCGCCCCGGCATCCTCTTCGCCGACGAGCCCACCGGCAACCTCGACGCCGCGACCGGCCACGAGATCGTCGAGCTGCTGTTCGAGCGGCAGCGGGCGCAGGGCACGACGCTGGTGCTGATCACCCACGACACGGAGCTTGCCGCGCGCTGCGGCCGTATCGTCGAGATGCGCGACGGCCGGATCGTGCGCGACCGTGCAGCGAGCGAGGCTGCGGCTTGAACAGTCTGCCGCTGAAACTGGCGCTCCGAGACCTGCGCGGCGGGCTTACGGGCTTGCGGCTGCTGGCCGTGTGCCTGTTCCTCGGCGTCGCCGCGCTCGCGGGCGTCGGCAGCCTCTCGACGGCCATCGTCACGTCGCTCTCCGAGAAGGGCCAGTCGATCCTCGGCGGCGATGTCGAGGTGACGCTGACGCAGCAGCAGGCGAGCGACGCCGAGATGGCAGCCTTCCGCGGCTTCGGCGAGGTCGGCGAAGTGGTGCGGATGCGCGCGATGGCGAGCCGGCTTGACGGTGCCGAGAGCGTGCTCGGCGAGCTCAAGGCCGTGGACGGCACCTATCCCTTCTATGGCAATGTGCGTCTCGAAAGTGGCCTGCCGCTGGCGGACGCCCTGAAAGCAAGCGGTCTCGTCGTCGATCAGGCGGCGCTCGACCGGCTCGGCGCGCGTGTCGGCGACACGGTGACGATCGGCGATACGCCAGTGCGTATCAGCGGCGTGCTCGCCGAGGAGCCGGACAAGGTCGGCGAAGGCTTCACGCTCGGGCCGACGCTGCTCATGTCGATGGAAACGCTGGAGCGAACCGGGCTTCGCCAGCCGGGGAGCCTCTACCGCACCCACTATCGTTTGAAGCTGCCGTCCGGCATCTCACCCGACTCCGTGACGGAGGCGCTGAACGAACGCTTCCCGGACGCGGCGTGGCGGATACAGGACCGCTCGAACGGCGCGCCCGGCACGCGGCGCTTCATCGAGCGTCTGGGGCAGTTCCTGACGCTCGTGGGCCTCACGGCGCTGCTCGTCGCCGGGGTCGGCGTCGGCAACGGCGTCGGCTCGTATCTCGACGGCAAGACGCGTTCGATCGCGGCGCTGAAAAGCGTCGGCGCGGATTCGCGGACGATTTTCCGCATCTACATGATCGAGGTGGGGCTGGTCGCGCTCGGCGCGGTCGTTCTGGGCGCCGCGGCGGGCGCGTTTGTGCCCGCGGTCGTGGTGGCGTTCGCGGGCGACGCGCTCCCGGTGCCGCCGGAACTCGGCGTCTATCCCCTGCCCCTCGTCACGGCGGTCCTCTACGGCCTGCTCGCGGCGGCGGCGTTCGCGATCTGGCCGCTCGCGAAGGCGCGCGACGTTCCCGCCGCCCGCCTGTTCCGCGCCGGTGTCGAGCGGATCGCCCGTCCGCCGCTGGACGTCGCCCTGCTCAGTGTCGGGGCCGCGCTCGTGATCGCCGCCATCGCCGTCGCGCAGGCGCGCGAGCCGCTGTTCGCCGCTGCGTTCATCGCCGCAGCCCTCGGGCTCATGGCGCTGCTCGCGGTCCTTGCCCTCGGCATCCGGGCGCTTGCGGCCCGCCTGCCGCGCCCGAAGCAGCCGCTCCTGCGGCTCGCGCTCGGCAATCTCCACAGGCCGGGCGCGATGACGCGCCAGCTTGTCGTCGCGCTCGGGCTCGGCCTCACGCTGTTCGCGACGCTCGCCGTCATCGAAACCAACCTCTCGCGTCAGATCGACGAGGCCTTGCCGCGCGAGGCGCCGAGCTTGTTCGTCGTGGACATTCCTTCGGGCGAGGCCGCCGCGTTCAGGAAGACCGTGCTGGACGCGGCGCCGGGCGCCTCGATCCGCATCGTGCCCTCGCTGCGCGGACCGGTCGTCGCCGTGAACGGCACGCTCGTTTCGGAGATGAAGGACGTGCCCGAAGGCGCATGGATCCTGCGCGGCGACCGGGGCCTCACCTATTCGCAGGGCCTGCCGGACGGGAACCGCATCGTTTCCGGCGAATGGTGGCCGGAAGACTACGCTGGGCCGCAGCTCGTCTCGCTGGACGCCGAGGTGGGCGAGGCGCTCGGGCTCAAGGTCGGCGACACCATCACCGTCTCGGTGCTCGGCGTCGATCTTCCCGCGACCATTGCGAGCTTTCGCGAGATCAACTGGGATTCGCTCGGCTTCAACTTCGCGCTCGTCTATTCGCCCGGCCTCATCGAAAGCGCGCCGCACAGCTATATGGCGACGGTCGTCGTTTCGCCCGATGAGGTGCCCGCCGTCTCGCGCGCCGTGGTGCGGGCGTTCTCGTCCGCCTCGGTGATCCGCGTCGGCGACGTCATCGCGAACGCGGGGGCGCTGCTCGGCCAGATGTCGACGGCGGTGCGCGCCGCCGCCTCGGTCGCCATCGCGGCGGGGATCGCCGTCCTCGTCGGCGCGATCGCGGCGGCGCGGCGCGCGCGCATCTATGATTCGGTGATGCTGAAGGTGCTGGGCGCGACGCGGGGCCAGGTGCTTCTCAGCCTGCTCGCCGAATATGCGCTGCTCGCGCTCATTCTCTCGGCCATCGCCTTCGCGCTCGGCACGGCGAGCGGCTGGTACGTGGTGACGCAGGTTTTCGAGCTGGACTGGCTGCCGGTCTGGTCGCCGGTGATCCTCACCGTCGTGCTCGGCGCAGCGGCGATTCTCCTGCTCAGCCTCGTCGGATCGTGGAGCGCGCTCGGTGCGCGTCCGGCGCGCGCGCTCAGGAATTTATAGTGAATTCGTCCGGTTTTCCTTGAAGCTGCGGCCAAACCACCCGATATTACCGGGGCAAGCCGGATGACCCGGCAAATGGGAGAGTGGATGAAATGGTGAACCAGACGGATCCTCGCCTGGCTTACGGTCGCCCGGCGACAACGGCCGAAGGTGTCGTTTTCGATGCCGGCCTTCGCAAATACATGCTGTCGGTCTACAATTACATGGCCTCCGGCGTGTTGCTTTCGGGCATCGTCGCCCTGCTGTTCGCGAACAGCGGCATGGCCGCGCAGGTCTTCGCGCAGGGCGGGCTGCTCGCGTGGGTGCTGATGCTGGCGCCGCTCGGCTTCGTGATGGTGCTGAGCTTCGGCATCAACAAGCTTTCCACGCCGGCGGCGCAGGGCGTGTTCTGGGCCTTCGCGGCGGTGATGGGCCTGTCGCTGTCGACGATCTTCCTGACCTTCACGGGTACGTCGATCGCGCGCATGTTCTTCATCACGGCGGGCGCCTTCGCGGGCCTCAGCCTGTTCGGCTACACGACGAAGAAGGACCTGTCGGGCTTCGGCACGTTCCTCGTGATGGGCCTCATCGGCCTCATCATCGCGAGCGTGGTGAACATCTTCCTCGGCTCGTCGGTGATGCAGTTCGCCATCTCGGTGATCGGCGTGCTGATCTTCGCGGGTCTCACCGCCTACGACACGCAGCGCATCAAGACCATGTACTTCCAGGTCGCGGGCAGCGACTTCGTCGGCAAGGCCGTGGTGATGGGCGCGTTGTCGCTCTACCTCGACTTCATCAACATGTTCATGTTCCTGCTGCAGCTGTTCGGCAACCGCGAATAGCATTTTCGCAGCTACGGACTGCAAAAAGGCCCGGTGCGTTTCGACGCGCCGGGCCTTTTCTTTTGCCGCTCCGCACGGCTAGACCGTGCCCCATCGAGAAGACGAAGGGGAGATCGGCATGGCGGAGACAATCGCGTTCATCGGGCTCGGCAACATGGGCTCGGGCATGGCGGCGAACCTTGCGAAGGCGGGATACGCCGTGTGCGCCTTCGATCTCAGCGCCGACGCGCTCGCGCGTGCCAAGGGCGATGGCTGCGCCGTTGCGGCGAGCGCCGCCGAAGCCGTTTCGGGCGCCGACGCGGTGGTGACGATGCTGCCCGCGGGCAAGCACGTCGAGGCCGTCTACAACGGCGACGTGTTCGGCGCCGCGAAGCCGGGCGCGCTGTTCATGGACTGCTCGACGATCGACGTGGCGACGGCGCGCAAGGTCGTCGAGGCGGCGACCGCGAAGGGGTTCGCGATGGTCGACGCGCCGGTTTCGGGCGGCGTCGCGGCGGCGTCGGGCGGCACGCTCACCTTCATGGTCGGCGGCACGGGCGAAGCGTTCGCGCGCGCCGAGCCGATCCTCGCGCGCATGGGCAAGGCGGTGATCCACGCGGGCGGCGCGCAGCTCGCCCAGCACCGTCTTGACCTCTCCCGCGCAGCGAGCCAGCTCCTCCTCGCTGAGCACCTGGCCCGAGCCGAGCACCAGGGAGAGCCCGAAGAGCCGCTGGATCACCTGGTCGTGGATCTCGCGGATCAGGCCGATCCGGTCGTTCAGGCGCCCCGCTCGCTCGTGCTGGCGGGTGGCGCGCTCGACTGAGCCGGCCAGGGCGGCCAGCCTGCCCAGCGCGAGCATGGTTTGGCGCTCGGACTCGTCGAGCTCCTTCTCGGCCCAGTTCCAGTCGGCGATGATCACCCCGAACCAGTGGCCGCCCGCGGCAACCGGTCCGCAGGCCATCGCCGCCCGCTCGACCATGTCGGCGTAACGGTCCGGCACCTCGCCGTGCAGGTCGCCGTTGACGACG
>JACFNY010000610.1 GCA_019454625.1 Sphingomonadaceae bacterium | reverse complement strand
CGCGGCGATGTCGACCTCAAGGTCCTCGCGCCCATCGGCACGTTCCTGCCGGTCGGCCCCTACGCCGCGCTCACCCGCCTGCCGGGGCGCGGCGAACATAACGGCATCGAGGTCTTCTGGCCGCGCTTTCCGCTGCTCCCCGCCGTCGGCTGGCGTTTCAATCCCGCGCTCGCGTTTCGGGCGGGCCGGCGCGTGCTCCTCGACCTCATCGCCGAGGGTTTCTGCCCGGACGTGATCGACTGCGAGTTCTTCTGGCCGGACGGCCCCGCCGCCGTCCGGCTGGGCCGCACGTTCGGCATCCCCGTCTCGATCAAGGCGCGGGGGTCGGACATCCGCCTGTGGGGCGAGCGGCCCGCCGCGCGGCGGATGATTGTGGAGGCCGCGAACGCCGCCGACGGCCTGCTCGTGGTCTCCGAATCGCTGAAGGCCGACATGGCCGCGATAGGGATGCCGCCCGAGAAGATTCGCGTGCACCGCACGGGCATCGAGCTCGACCGCTTCCGCCCCGCGGAGCGCACCGCCGCCAAGGCCGCGCTCGGCGTGTCCGGACCGCTGCTGCTGGCGGTCGGCAACCTCGTGGCGCTGAAGCGGTTCGAGATCGTGATCGGCGCGGCGGAGCTGCTGCCGGACGCCGCGCTGCTCATCGCCGGTGAAGGCCGCGAGCGGCGGAAACTGGAAGCGATGATCGCCGAGCGCGGCCTTTCGGGACGCGTCCGGCTGCTCGGCGCGGTGCACCACAGCGAAATGCCCGCGCTGATGGCCGCCGCGGACGTCCTCGTGCACGCCTCGTCGAGCGAGGGTCTCGCCAACGTCTGGGTCGAGGCGCTCGCCAGCGGCACGCCCGTCGTCACGGCGAACGTCGGCGCCGCCGCCGAGGTCGTCGACCGCCCCGAGGCCGGGACGCTGATCGACGATGCGCGCCCCGCGGTCTTCGCCGAGGCGATCCGCGCCGTGCTCGCTGCGCCGCCGGCGCCCGAGGCCGTGCGCGCGTCGGCGCTCCGCTTCGACTGGAAGACCAATACGGACACGCTCCACGCCCACCTGCGCGGGCTGGCTTCAGGCTCCGAGCGCGAGCAGTA
>JACFNY010000609.1 GCA_019454625.1 Sphingomonadaceae bacterium | reverse complement strand
AGCCGTGAGCGCGCGGGCTTCGAGGTGCGCGACGTTCACCCCTCGCACTACGGGCGCATTTGCCCGATTGAGACGCCGGAAGGTCCGAACATCGGTCTGATCTCGTCGCTGGGCATTTATGCGCGCATCAACGAGTTCGGGTTCATCGAGAGCCCGTACCGTCTGGTCCGCAACGGCAAGGTGACGAACGAGGTTCACTACCTCTCCGCAGACAAGGAAGAGGGCTTCGTGATCGCGCAGGCCAACTCCGAGCTGAAGGCGGACGGGAGTTTCGCGTCCGAGCGCGTCACCTGCCGGTACAAGACGGAGTTCGAAGACGTCGAACGTTCGCAGGTTGAGTACATGGACGTGTCGCCGATGCAGGTCGTTTCGATCGCGGCGGGTCTGATTCCGTTCCTTGAGCACGACGACGCGAACCGCGCGCTGATGGGCGCGAACATGATGCGTCAGGCGGTGCCGCTGCTGAAGGCCGAGCGTCCGTTCGTGGCGACGGGCCTTGAGGCACGCGCCGCTGCCGACTCGTGTGTCACGATTCTGGCGGAGGACAACGGCGTTGTGGCGTATGTCTCGGCGAGCGAGATCATCGTGACGCCGGACGGCAAGATGCCGTCGGGCAAAGCCAAGAAGAGCGACAATTCCAAGGGCATCTACCGTTACGGTTTGCAGAAGTTCCGCCGTTGCAACGCAGGCACCTGCTTCAACCAGAAGCCGATCGTCAAGGTCGGCCAGTCGGTGAAGAAGGGCGATGTGCTGGCCGACGGGCCCGCAACGCATCAGGGCGAGCTGGCGCTGGGCAAGAACCTGCTGGTGGCGTTCATGCCGTGGACGGGATACAACTTTGAAGACGCGATTCTGGTGAGCGAGAAGGTTGTGCGTGACGACGTGTTCACGTCGGTTCACATTCAGGACTTCGAGGTCGGGGCACGTGACACCAAGCTGGGGCCGGAAGAGATCACGCGCGACATCCCGAACGTGGGCGAGGAGGCGCTGAAGAACCTCGGTTCCGACGGCGTTGTCCGCGTCGGCGCGGAAGTGCGTCCGAGCGACATCCTCGTCGGCAAGATCACGCCGAAGAGCGAG
>JACFNY010000608.1 GCA_019454625.1 Sphingomonadaceae bacterium | reverse complement strand
CCCCGAGCCCTCGCCCGCCGCGACCATCGCGCGGTAGAGCGGGGGGAAGCTCGCGGATTCGAGCGCCATCGCGTCGGCAAGGCGGCGGCCTTCAACAACGCCGCCATGCACGCGCCAGACGACATCCGCGACGCGCTTCTGCTCCGCCTGCACGGCGATCGAGCGGAGCGATTCCTCGAGCGGCGAGACGGAAATCAACGTCGCGAGCTGGCGCGTGAACAAGGTGAGCGCCTTGGACGACAGCTTGCGGCGGGCGAAACCGGCGCTGAGCGCTGGAACCGGTACCGTGCGGGTTTCCGCCGCCGCGCCGAGTCGCACCGGCAGCAGCTTGCGGCGTTCGAGCAGGGCGCGTGCGTCGCTTTCGCTTGCGGCGGTCAGCGTTCCCGTGCGCTCGCGGCCCGCCGTGTCGAGCGCGAGATAATCAAAGGTCGGCATCGACCGCCGAATCCCGACGCATGATCCGCACCGCCTCTTCAACCGTGGTCTTGCCGTCGACGACGAGGCGCCGCACCGCCGCCGCGAGGTTCGGCGCGCGCCCGAACGCCTGCCGCGCGATCACGGCCTCGTCCGCGCCGGACAGGACGAGCTGGCGGATATCCTCGTCGATGCGGACCGCCTCGTAGACGCCGATACGGCCCCGGAAGCCGGTGTTGGCGCACGACGGACAGCCCGCCGCGTGGCGGATGACAACGCCCGCGTCGAGGCCCAAGGGGGCGGCGTCGGCGGCGCTCGCCTGCACCGGCTGCGAGCACACGTTGCAGAGCCGCCGCACCAGCCGCTGTGCGACGACGAGACGCAGCGACGAGGCGAGCAGGAAGGTCTCGACACCGAGGTCCTTGAGGCGCGTGATCGCGCCGACGGCATCGTTGGTGTGGACGGTCGAAAGCACGAGGTGGCCGGTGAGCGAGGCTTGCACGGCGATGTCCGCCGTCTCGGAATCGCGGATTTCGCCGACCATCACCACGTCCGGGTCCTGCCGCAGGATGGCGCGCAGGCCGCGGGCGAAGGTCATGTCCACGCGCGGATTGACCTGGGTCTGGCCGACGCCGTCGAGGTAGTACTCGATCGGGTCTTCGACGG
>JACFNY010000607.1 GCA_019454625.1 Sphingomonadaceae bacterium | reverse complement strand
GACCCGCGTCTATCGCCGTTTCATCGAAGACTGGTTCGCCTGACCATGCCGCCGGGCGAGGACATCCATCGTCATCTTCTCGGCGCGTGGCGCATGATGACCGGCAAGCGCGACGGCCTGCGCCTGCTCGATCTCTCGCTCGACGGGTTCTGGAACTCGTTCTTCGCCATCGTCGTCGCGCTGCCGCCGATGCTGGCGAGCTGGGTGCCGCTGGCGGGGGAACTGTCCGGCGCCGACGCTTCCTTCGGCCTGCGGCTGTCGATGCTGGCGCGGCTCGCCGTGGTCGATGCCGGGGCGTGGGTGCTGCCGCTCGCCGCGCTTGCCGCCGTCGCCCCCTATGCCGGCATCCGCCACCGCTTCGTGCACTATGTCGTCGCCACGAACTGGGGCTCGGCCATCTTCGCCTGGCTGACCTTGCCGGTGTCGCTGATCCGGCTGGTTTTCCCCGGCAGCGGCGATCTGGCGCCGAGCCTGTCGCTTCTGGTGTTCATCGCCACGCTCGTCCTGTTGTGGCGGCTGACCGATGCCGCGCTGGAAAAGGGCCCGACCGTGGCGAGCGGCGTTTTCGCCGGCATGCTGGTCGCCTCCCTGCTCACCCTGTTCGCGCTCCAGGACATTCTCGGCGTCGCGCCCGCCTGATAATCGACCCCGTTCAGTAGTCGACCTTGACGAGATAAAGCCCGTCGGCCGGCGCGACCTGGCCGCAGCGGGAGCGGTCCGCCGCGTTCAGCGCGGCTTCGAGGTCGTCCGCCGTCCAGCCGCCGTCGCCGACCCGCTTCAGCGAGCCGACCATCGAGCGCACCTGGTTGTGCAGGAACGAGCGCGCCGAGGCGCGGATTTCGATCAGGTCGCCGGCGCGGGTGACGTCGAGCCGGTCGAGCGTCTTGACCGGGCTGTCCGACTGGCACTGGACCGAGCGGAAGGTGGTGAAGTCGTGCTTGCCGAGGAGCCGCTGCGCCGCCGCGTGCATGGCTTCGGTGTCGAGGCGCTTCGGCACGTGCCAGACATTGCCGCGCAGCAGCGCCGCCGGGGCGCGGCGGTTGAGGATGACATAAAGATAATGCCGCGCCCTGGCCGAGA
>JACFNY010000068.1 GCA_019454625.1 Sphingomonadaceae bacterium | reverse complement strand
GGTCATGCAAGGTCGTGGACCCGGAGCGCGCGCCCCAGCGGTGGTCCATCGAATAATATTCGACGTTCGACATGCTCTCGACGCCGCCTGCGATCACGACGTCCGCCGCGCCCGTCTGGATGCGCATCGCCGCGTCGATCACGGCTTGCAGGCCGGAGCCGCAGCGCCGGTCGAGCTGCACGCCGGGGATCGATTCGGGCAGGCCCGCCGCCAGCGCCGACCAGCGGCCGATGCAGGGCGCCTCGCCGTTGCCGTATCCCTGAGAAAAAACAACGTCGTCAATGCGTTCCGGGTCGATCTTCGTGCGCTCGACGAGCGCCTTGATGATGATCGCACCGAGATCGCCCGCGCTCAGGGACTTCAGCGATCCGCCATACTTGCCGACGGCGGTGCGGATGGGGGCGACGATGGCGGCTCTGCGCATGGGCGGGTCCTTCGCGAAAAAGAAAGGCGGTCAGGCAGCGGCCTCGGCCTGCCGGATCATCTGCCTGGCGATGATCGTCTGCTGGATCTGGCTGGTGCCCTCGTAGATGCGGAGCAGGCGCACGTCGCGGTAGAAGCGCTCGACCTTGTATTCGGACATGTAGCCCGCGCCGCCGTAAATCTGCACGGCGCGGTCGGCGATGCGGCCGACGGCTTCGGAGGCATGGAGCTTGAGCGCCGAGCATTCGAGGCTGACGGGCTCGCCCGCGTCGAACTTCGCGGCGACCGACTGCATCAGCGCCTCGGTCGTCAGCATGTCCACCTTCATGTCGGCGAGCATCGCCTGCACGAGCTGGAAGTCCGCGATGCGCTGGCCGAACTGCCTCCGCTCCATCGCATATTGCAGCGCCATGCCGATCAGCCGCTCGCACATGCCGAGCGCGACGGCGGCGATGTGGATGCGGCCCCGGTCCAGCACCTTCATCGCGGTCTTGAACCCGCGCCCCGGCACGCCGCCGATGATGTTCGCGGCGGGCACGACCACGTCGTCGAGGATCACGTCCGTCGTCACCGAGCCCTTCTGGCCCATCTTCTTGTCGGGCTTGCCGAGCGAGATGCCGGGCGTATCGGCGGGCAGGATGAAGGCGGAGATGCCGCCCGCGCCCTTCACGTCCGCTTCCGTGCGCGCCATCAGCGTGAAGACGCTGGCGCGCGGCGCGTTGGTGATGAAGCGCTTGGTGCCGGTGATGCGGTAGTTGTCGCCGTCGCGCACGGCGACGGCGCGCAGCGAGGCGGCGTCCGAGCCGGCTTCCGGCTCGGTAAGGCCGAAGCTGGCGATGGCCTCGCCGGTCGCGAACTTCGGCAGCCATTCCTGCTTCTGCTCCTCGGTGCCGTCCATCACGATGCCCTGACTGCCGATGCCGACGGTCGTGCCGATCACCGAGCGGAACACCACGGAGGCGCGCGTCAGCTCGCGGATGATCGCCGCCTCCTCGGACATGGTGCAGCCGAGCCCGCCGTAAGCTTCCGGCACGGAGATGCCGAACAGGCCCATCTGCCGCATCTCGTCCACGATGGACTCGGGAACGGCGTCGGCCTCCTCGACCGCGTCCTCGGCCGGGATCAGGCGCTCGTCGACGAAACGGCGAATGGTCGAACGGAACAGTCCGAACGTCTCTGCATCCATTGCGATCTCTCCTCCAGACCTGCGCGTCCTTGCCCTGTTCGCGCGCCGAGTCAATGCGAATATTGCACTATAGGCTATATTTTGCCTGCATCGCCACCGCGCCGTCGCAGCGCACCGCCTCAACGCCTTCCGCCGCATCCCGCAGCATGATCGGCTGGCCGCAGAACATCGGCGCCATCGCCCGGAAGGAAAACGCCGAAAGCGCGCCCTTGCGCCGCGCGTGGCCGAACAGGCGCGCCGCCGTGAACGGGCCGTGTACGACGAGGCCCGGATAGCCTTCCTCGGCCGTGGCATAGGGGAGATCGTAGTGGATGCGGTGGCTGTTCGACGTGGCGGCCGAGAAGCGGAACAGGTCCACTGTGTTCGGCACCCAGACGACATCGCCCTGCGGCGCAGGATCGGATGCGGCGACCGGCGGCGTCGGCGCGCCGGCGTCGCGGTAGACGATGGTCTGGCGCTCGACGACCCTCTCCGCGCCGTCCTGCATGATGCGATGCTCGACCGACACCAGCACGAGGTCGCCGCTCTTGCCGGATTTCAGCGCGACGTCGGTGACGGTCGAGACGCGGGTCGCGGGCGCGCCGAGCGTCAGGGTTCCGTCGAAGCTCATGTCGGCAGCGGCGAACATGCGGCGCGGCAGCGTCACCGGCGGCAGGAAACCGCCGCGCTTCGGGTGGCCGTCCTCGCCGAGACCGTCCGCCGGAGCGACCGGCAGGAAGAACGCCCAGTGCGCGAGCGAGGGCTGCACGCGCTCGACGTCGAGGTCCTCGCCGACGGCGGCAGCGAAGCGGCGGAGGCTGCCGGGGTCAAGGACCTCGGTGCGGCTCTCGGTCCTGCCGATCCAGCCCTTCCAGACGTCTATGCTCATGCGACGATCCCCTTGTCGTGGAGGGCGCCGACGGCGCCGCTGTCGAGGCCGAGCACCGCCGTCAGCACCTCGTCGGTGTGCTCGCCGAGCCGGGGCGCGCGGCGAAGGGCATCTCGCGCTTCTCCCGCGAGTGTCGCGGCGGGGCCCGCCGCCGGGTAGGTGAGGCCGCTCGGGTGGTCGAGCGTCTGGAACTGCGGGTTGCCGACGAACAGGCGCGCGTCGTTCGCCACGGCCTCGGCGAGGCTCTGGTAGCCGCCCCACGTGACACCGCCCGCATCAAACGCGGGCTGCAGGTCGGCGACCGTGCGCGCCGCGATCGCCGCCTCGAACAGCGGGAACAGGCGGGCGCGGTGGCGGAAGCGCGCGCCCTCGTCGGCGGCGAAGCGCACGCCGAGCTCGGTCTCGATCGCCGCGACGGGCTCGGCGAGGCCGAGCACCTCGACCAGCCCCTTCCACTGGCGCGGCGTGATCGCGACGACGATGATGCGCTTGCCGTCCGCGCAGAGGAAATCGCGGCCGAAGGCGCCGAACAGGTCGTTGCCCATGCGCGGGCGGTCGCCGCCGGTCAGCACCTCGGCGACCTGCCCGAGATGGCCGAGGCTGGTGGCGGCGAGGTCCGACAGGGGCACGCGGATCTCGGCGCCCTCGCCGGTCGCGCGGCGGCGGAGCAGCGCCGAGACCAGCACGAACGCGGCGTATGCCCCGCCGAGCAGGTCCCACGCGGGGAGCACGTGGTTGACCGGGCGGTCGTCGTCGGCGGGCCCGGTCATCATCGGCACGCCGACGGCGGCGTTCACCGTGTAGTCGACGGCGGGCGATCCGTCCGCCCAGCCCATCACGCGGCCGGTGATGATGTCCGGCCTGAGCGCCTTCAGCGCCTCGTGCGAGAGGAAGCCGCGCACGGGATAGTTGGTGAGGAAGAGCCCCGCGTTCTCGCCCGGCGCGGTGGCGAGCGAGAGGGCAAGCTCGCGGCCCTCGGGACGGGAGAGGTCGATGGCGACCGATTTCTTGCCCTTGTTGAGCCCCTCCCAGTAGAGGCTGGAGCCGTCCGGCGCGAGCGGCCAGCGGCGGAAGTCCGGCCCGCCGCCGATCTGGTCGAAACGGATCACCTCGGCGCCCATCTGCGCCATGTGCAGGCCGCACGACGGCCCGGCGATGAACGCCGCGCCCTCGACGACGCGCACGCCCTTCAGAAGTCCATACACTGTCCGTCTCCCGCCTAGCCGAGCTTCACCAGCATACGGCCGAGGTTCGCACCGCTGAACAGCCCGAAGAAGGCGTCCAGCGCATGGTCGATGCCCTCATGCACGGTTTCGGTGGCGGTGAGCAAACCCGCCTTGTGCCACGCGGTCACGTCGGCGAGGAAATGCGGCTCGATGTCCATGTGATTGAGAGCGATGAAGCCCTCCATGCGGATGCTCTTCACCATGACGAGCGTGAGGTTGCGCGGCACGGTGGGCGCGTCCGTCACGTTGTACTGCGAGATCATCCCGCAGATGGCGAAACGCGCGAACGGATTGGCGAGCGCGAGCGCGGCCTGAAGGTGCTCGCCGCCGACGTTCTCGAAATAGACGTCGATGCCCGCGGCGCCGATCGCCTTCACTTCGCGGGCAAGCGCCTTGGTGAGGTTCGGCTCGGCCTTGTAGTCGATGACGGCGTCGACGCCGATCACGTTCCTGAGGTAGGCGGTCTTCTGAGCGCCGCCCGCCGCCGCGATCACCTTGTGGCCCTTCAGTTTCGCGATCTGGCAGACGATCGAGCCGACGCCGCCCGCCGCGCCCGAGACGAACACGACGTCGCCGGGCTTCAGGGCCGCGATCTTGAGCAGGCCCGCGTAGGCGGTGAGGCCGGTCACGCCCGCGAAGCCGAGATAGGCCTGCGGCGGAAGCCCGGCGCCCGGCCGCAGCCTGAGCGCGCTCGCGGGCGCGTTGAACGCCTCGCGCCAGCCGAGCCGCGAGGAGACGATGTCGCCGGGCGCGAAGCCGGGATCGCGCGAGGCGACGACGGTGCCCACGGCAGGCCCCTCCATCGGCGCGTCGAGCGCGAACGGCGGGATGTAGCTCTTGGCGTCGCTCATCCGCCCGCGCATCGCCGGGTCGACCGCCATCCAGAGGTTGCGGACCCGGACCTCGCCCTCCGCGAGTTCCGGCAAGCTGTTGACGACAGTGGCGAAATCGTCCGGGACCGGCATACCGACCGGCCGCCGTTTCAGGTGTATCTCTCGCGCGTCCATGCGACCCTCCGCCTAGTAGCCGTTCAGCCGTCCCCAGCGTTCCCGGTGATACGCGGCGTTGCCGTAGGACTGGTCGGCGACCCGCGCCGACTTCAGGTACAGGCCCGCGTCGTGCTCGTGCGTCATGCCGATGCCGCCGTGCATCTGCACCATCTCGTTCGAGACGCGGTGCAGCGTATCGCCCGCGATCGCCTTCGCGAGCGAGGCGAGCTTCGGCAGCTCGGGATCGTCCGCGTCGATCGCGATGAGCGCGGCCTCGACGGCGGAGCGCGTGAGCTGCAATTCGGCGAACATCTCGGCGGCCCGGTGCTGGAGCGCCTGGAACGAGCCGATGATCTGGCCGAACTGCACGCGCGTCTTCAGGTATTCGAGCGTCGTCTCGAACGCCTGCGTCGCCATGCCGAGCATCTCGGCGGCGACCCCGGCGCGCACGCGGTCGAGGACGGCGTCGAGCAGCGCCGCCCCCTCGCCCGCCGTGCCCAGCACCGCGTCCTCGCCGACGACGACGTCGAACGCGATCATCGCCGGGCGGCGCGCGTCGATCTGGTCGAGCGCGCCGCGCGTCACGCCGTCCGCCGCGAGATCGACGACGAACAGCGTCGTCCCGCCGGCAGCGGACGCGGCGACGATCGCGAAGTCTGCGGCCATTCCGTCCGGCACCGGGCGCTTCACGCCCCGGATGCGCCAGCCGCCCGGAACGGCTTCCGCGGTGACGTCGAGCGCGGCGGGCGCATGGCGCACGCCTTCGTCGACGGCGAGCGTGCCGATCACCGATCCGTCCGCGATGCCCCGGAGCCAGCGCTCCCGCTGCGCGTCCGTGCCGCCGAGGCGGAGCGCGCTCGCGGCGGCGAGCGCCGCGCTGACGAACGGCGAGGCGACGAGATTCCGCCCCAGTTCCTCGATCACGAGGCCGAGGCTCAGATAGCCGAAATCGAGACCGCCCCACGCCTCGGGCACGACGATGCCCGTCCACCCCATCTCCGCCATTTCGGCATAGACGGCGGGATCGTATCCGCGATCGAAATCACCTTCGAAGATGGTGCGGCGCGCGGAGACGGGCAGGCGGTCGCGGACCCATGCCGCCGCCATGTCCTTCAGCATGACCTGGTCTTCGCTCAGAACCGCCATGACGCTCCTCCCCCGATCCTTTCCGTCATCATCGTTCAGCCGGGGAGGCCCAGCGTCCGCTTGGCGGTGATGTTGTTCTGCACTTCATAGCTGCCGCCGTAGATCGAGAAGGCCTTGCTGTGCAGCCACGCCCGCGTCGCTTCCAAGGCATCCGGCGCATAGGCGTCTCCGGACCAGCCGAGCCCGCCGTGGCCCAGAATCTCGACCAGCAGCTCGGCGCGGACCTGCGCGACGCCCGAGCCGAGATTCTTGAGCGCGGAAACGCCGTCCTGAACGCTGTTGCCCGCCTTCGCCTCGGCGGCGATCCGCTGGACCGTGCGCGTGTAGGCATCCGAGCGCATCGCGTTCGCGATCAGGCGGACGCGAAGATCGGGATCGGCGATCCGCCCTTCCGCATCGACGCCGACATGCTCCTGCGCCAGCGGCAGCAGGCCGGGCGCCTCGCCGCGCCCTTCGGACAGGCTGTCGCGTTCGAACTGGAGCAGCCGCTTGGCGACCGACCAGCCTTCGTTGAGCGCGCCGACCAGATTCTCCTTCGGCACCTTCACGTCGTTCAGGAACACCTCGCAGAAGTGCGTCGCGCCGCTGATCAGCACGATCGGGCGCACCTCGACGCCGGGCGTCTTCATGTCGATGAGCAGGAAGCTGATGCCGCGATGCTTGCTCGACGTGTCGGTGCGCACGAGGCAGAAGCACCAGTCCGCATGATCGGCGCCGGACGTCCATATCTTCTGGCCGTTCACGAGGAAGTGATCGTCCATGTCGACGCACCTGGTTTGCAGCGAGGCGAGATCGGAGCCCGCGCCGGGCTCCGAAAAGCCCTGACACCAGCGCTCGCTGTGATCGGCGATGCCCGGCAGGTGACGCCGTTTCTGCTCCTCGGTGCCATATTCGAGAAGCGTCGGCCCCAGCATCATCGTGCCGTTGCTGCGCATCGGATTGAAGGCGCCGATGCGGGCCATTTCCTGCGTGATGACGCGCGCCTCGGCCGCGGTCAGCCCGGCACCGCCGTAAATCCTCGGCCATGTCGGAACGCCCCAGCCCTTTTCGGCGACGCGCCGGCGCCAGAGCTGAAAGGCTTCGTCCTCGGCGGCAACCCGGGCATCGTTCAGGTAGACGAGCGCGTTGCAGTACGCGAGCGACTGCGGAAAATTGTCCCGCAGCCAAGAGCGCACTTCCTGCCGGAATGCCTCATCACCCTCGTATCCGGTCTCGACCATCCCCAACGCGTCCCGCTTCGATTATCGTCCGCAGCTTCATCTCCGGTTGCCCGAAACGGCGATCCGTTCGCAAGCACTTTTTGCACTGTAGTATATTTTTAGGGTTCGTCGCAAGCCGCGCGTTGCATCCGCTCGCAGGGCCTTGCGCCGCGCGCGGCAGGATCAGCCCGCGATCCGGGCGGCCGCGCGCCGATAGGCCGCGCGCTGGCGCTCCGGAGACCAGTAGGCGGGATCGAACAGCGCCTGCATGGCGATGCCGAAGATCGCCTGCGCCAGATCCTCGGCGGCCTGCTCGGCCCGCGCCTCCGGCTCGCCTTCCGCGAGGAAGTGCTGGCGCAGACGCTCGCGCGTGCCGGCAAGGCCGCGCCGGTGCTCCTCCAGAAGCGCCTCGTCGAACAGCGCGGCCGTCCAGAAGCAGAGCCATACGGTCCAGATGCGCCGCTGCGTGTCCGCGACCGGCAGCACCTCCTCCAGCACACGGGCTGGCGAGGCATCCTGCCCCGCCAGCGCCTGCTCGCGGTGCGCCACGGCCTCGGCCACGACATGCCGATAGGTCGCGCGCAGCACATCGGTCTTGTCGCGGAAGTAGTGGCTGATGACGGTGGTGCTGTACCCGAGGCGCGCCGCGATATTGCGGAACGTCACGGCGTTCAGCCCGCCTTCGACGATGAGTTCGGCCGCCGCGGAAACCACCGCCGCGCGCCGCTCGTCACTGTCCACCGCCACGGGCATTTCCGCCGTTCCGTTCCCAGAGGCTATTTACAACACCTGTATTACAACACATGTTGTAAATAGCAAGACGGCCCGACCCTAGGGCCGCGAAACAATCGCATCAAGGGTGGGAAGCCATGGAAACGACGGTACTTTCGCGCATATTCGAGCCGATTCGCATCGGCGGCATGCAGGTGCGCAACCGCATCATGGCGCCGCCCCACGCCGCCCTTCTCGGCAACCTGCTCGGCACCGAGGCGGAAGCCGACCGCTACATCGACTATTGGCGTAGCCTCGCCGAAGGCGGCACCGGCTGGCTGATCGCGCTGAACGGCTTCCTCGAAAACCAGCTGCCGCCCGGCTTCGATCCCACCGGCGTCGGAGCGCGCAGGCAGGGCGTGTTCCGCGACCCGCGCTTCGTGGACCGCATGGGGCGGCTCGCGGCGGAGATCCACGCCACGGGCGCGCGGGCGGGCACGCAGATCATCATGCAGGGCGGAATGCCGCACGGCCCCTCCGCCACGCTGAGCGGGCCCGTCATCAACAGCGTGCCGCACGCGCTGACGCGGCGGGAGATCGCGGCATTCGTCAAGGAATACGCGTTCTCCGCCGTGCAGGCGGCGCGCGCCGGCCTCGATTCGATCGAGCTTCACGCCAACCACGACGACCTCATCGAATGGTTCCTCTCGCCGCTGACCAACGAACGCGGCGACGATTACGGCGGCGGCTTCGCGGCGCGCGCACGCTTCCTCGGCGAGATCCTCGACGAGATCCGGCA
>JACFNY010000606.1 GCA_019454625.1 Sphingomonadaceae bacterium | reverse complement strand
AGCAGGTCGCCCGCCGTAAGCTTCGGCACCAGCGCCGCCTGCTGCTGCTCGCTTGCGCCCGAGAGCACCGTCGCGCCAAGCACGGCGGTCGAGAGGAACGGCGACAGCGACAGGTACCGCCCCGCCGCCTCCTGAACGAGATTCGCGGCGACAAGCCCGAGCCCGCTGCCGCCGTGCGCTTCGGGCACCAGCACGCCCGCGAAGCCCATTTCGGACATCTTCTTCCAGAGATCGCGCGAAAAGCCCGTCGCGTCCCGCGCGTCGCGCAGGCGGCGAAGTTCCGAAACGGGCGCTTCGGACGCGAAGAAGCCGTCCGCCGCCTCGCGGATCATCGCCTGTTCGTCGGTGAGAACCAGCGCCATCGTCACTCCCTACGCATCGGGCAGCGCCAGCACGCGCTTGGCGATAATGCCGAGCTGCACCTCCGCCGTGCCGCCCTCGATCGAGTTCGCGCGCGAGCGCAGCCATGCCCGCGCCATGTCGCCGTCGTGTGCGCCCTCGCCTTCCCACAGCAGCCCGTCGCTGCCGAACACGCTCATCAGCAGCTCCTGCCGCGACTTGTTCAGTTCCGAGCCGACATGCTTCAGCATCGAGGAGAGGTGGCCGATGTCCTGTCCGGCCTTCGCCTCGTCCTTCACACGCTCCATGGTGAGCGCGAAGCACAGTGTGTCGATGTCGTGCCGGGCGAGATCGACGCGCAGCCCCTCGTCCGCGAGCGCGCCGTCGGCGCGCGTGCCGACACGCTTCTTCGCGATCTGAGCTGCCGTGTCGCGTCCACCAGTGCCGAAGTCGGCGCCGATCGAGCTGCGCTCGTGCGTCAGCAGGTATTTGGCGATCGTCCAGCCCTTGCCGCGTTCGCCGACAAGGTTTTCTTTCGGCACCTTCACGTTGTCGAAGAAGGTCTGGCAGAACGGCGAATAGCCGCTGATGAGCTTGATCGGCGAGGTCGAAACGCCCTCGGACGCCATGTCGAACAGCAGGAAGCTGATACCTTCATGCTTCGAGGCGTCGGGCTCGGTGCGGACAAGGCAGAAGATCCAGTCGGCCTGATCGGCGTAGCTCGTCCAGATCTTGGAGCCATT
>JACFNY010000605.1:619-1083 GCA_019454625.1 Sphingomonadaceae bacterium | reverse complement strand
GGTCGAGATAGAGGACATGGAAGCGCTCCACCTCGCCGCGGATGGTGAGGGCGCAATAGTCCAGAACCGCCTGCCAGGAGGACAGGACCGGGTTCTGGTCGAGGTGGCGCAGCAGGATCTGGCGGGCTTCATAGACGACAGCCTGCTCCTGGGCCGAGAACCGGAGAGGCTGCGGGTCGATGGCGGGCTTCCTCAAATGTCGCGTCATGTTCGTATTCCCCGACGGGCAGCCGGCCGGGCGCCGGGACTTTCACCGCGTCACGGCGAGAAGCGCCGCCCTCTGCCTCGGAGAGAGCGGCGCGGGATCGCAATGCCGGAGAGCCGGAGATCAGGCTTTCCGGGTTTCCGATTCGGCGGGTTTCAGGGCCGATCCGGCGTCGTCACGAGCGCGGGCGTAGAGGCTGCGCTCGGCCGCGCGGATGCTGCCGGCTGCCCGGGCCGCTTCGGTCCAGACCGAGATCGGG
>JACFNY010000605.1:0-609 GCA_019454625.1 Sphingomonadaceae bacterium | reverse complement strand
GTCGCGCTCGATGCCCATACCGAAGGGAAGCTGGATCGATTCGAGCTCGCTGAAGCTCCAGCTTCCGAGTTCGGGACAGCCGATATCGGCCAGGCCGAACATGACGTCGCCATCCTCATCCAGCTCGGTCGCGAGCCAGACGCCCTCGCCGAAGGGATTGAAGAATTTCACGACGGGGACGTGATCGGCGCCGCGCTGCCGGCCATTGGCGAGGAGCTGCGCGCGCTGTGTACGGGTCAGGAGGATCATGCCGCCACCCTCCGCTCGGTCGAGTTCGCATCCGGTTTGACGCTCTCCTCGTCGGGCAGATGCGCCAGCAGCCAGTCGGCCGCCTTGCTCGCCTGCGAAGCGGCGCGGACGATGGCGCGGTTATCCTCGCGCAGCACCTCCAGCCAGGAGCCGATGTAGTCGGCGTGGCGCACGGTCGGCACGATGCCGAGCGAGGCGCAGCAGAAGGCGGCGGTGATCTCGGCCACCAGCTCCTCGAAAGCGTATTTCTTGGTGCCGAAGGAACCGGAGAAATCGCGGTTGAGGCGCGCGGGATGGCCGGTGGCGTGGCCCATTTCATGCAGGGCGGTCCGGTGCCAGTTGATCGGCTCGAAATAGGCT
>JACFNY010000067.1:1171-8640 GCA_019454625.1 Sphingomonadaceae bacterium | reverse complement strand
GATCCGGCGTCGGTCGATGCGCTGGTCGGGCGGGTGGTCGAGCGCTTCGGCGGCGCCATGCCGTGCGCCTTCACCGACGACTGGGTGGCGGTCGCGGACGACGAGGCGCGGCACTTCATGCTGCTCGCCGACCGGCTTGCGGACCTCGGCGCGGCCTACGGCGATCTCCCCGCGCACGACGGCCTGTGGGAGGCCGCAATGGCCACCGCCGACGACCTGCTCGCACGGCTCGCCGTGGTGCCGCAGGTGCTCGAAGCGCGCGGGCTCGACGTGACCCCCGCGACCGAATCCCGCCTGCGTGCGGCAGGTGACGACCGCAGTGCCAACATTCTGAACACGATATACCACGATGAAATCGTTCATGTTTCGGTAGGGAATCGCTGGTTCCGGCACCTCTGCGCAGAGCGGCGAATCGAACCCGTCCAAACGTTCCAGCACCTCGTCGGTTCCCGATTCAGGGGGACGTTGAAACGCCCCTTCAACGACTCGGCGCGAATCGAGGCCGGTCTGACGCCGGCGTTTTATGATTCACTTGCAAGCGGTTAGGCGGCTTGTCACCAAACACTCCGGGCTCGGAGGGCATGGGGTCCAAACACGAGTTAGACGAGTCAATTGCGCGGAAAATCGCTTTCGCGCAGGGCGGGGGTCTTATTTGGTGCTGGATATAAGCAAGGTCGCATCCGGGCTCCGGGACAAGGTCGCAAAGCGGCTGCCCGAGCGCGAATTCCTTCACTACAAGCGCGATATCGGGATGCAGGTGTACCGCCTGACGACGCGCGCGCAGGTCCTGGGCCTCACCGGCCTTGCCGCGCTGCTCACCTACACGGCGGTGGCGACGACGGCGATGATCGGCAGCAGCACGGTCGAGGCGACGGCGGAGAACGAGGTTTCCGCCATGCGCGCCGAACTCGCCGCGCTGCGCCAGGGCGTCGCGACGACGACGGCGCGCGTCGAGCAGCGCCAGCAGTTCCTTGCCCAGCTCGTTTCCGGCGAGGCGAACCCGTCGCAGCTCGCCGTGCTGATGCCCGCGCTTGCGGCCCCTGCCGCCCTCGGCGGTTCGACGGTTCTGAAGCCGCTCGCC
This sequence comes from Sphingomonadaceae bacterium, assembly GCA_019454625.1. Lineage (GTDB taxonomy): Bacteria > Pseudomonadota > Alphaproteobacteria > Sphingomonadales > Sphingomonadaceae > Sphingosinicella. Next base: position 7,559 of record JACFNY010000067.1, on the reverse strand, counting down.
GAGCTCGACCGCGCCCAGCTTGCGCTTGCTGATCATGCCCGCACGGCTGCCGAGGCCCGCTTCGAGAAATCGAGCGCGCTCATTCGCCGTCTCGGCCTTCAGCCGGCGCGTTTCCTCAAGCAGTCGACGTTCGGCATGGGCGGCCCCGAGGAGAAGGCAGAGTCGCCGCTCGCGGGCGCCGAGCCGCAGTTCAAGGCGCTGTTCGTCAGCTGGCAGAAGCTCGACCTGCTCGAAAAGGGCATGAGCGCGATTCCCTCCCTGAAGCCGGTGAAGGCCTACACCTATACCTCGGGCTACGGCGTCCGTTACGACCCGTTCACGGGCGACACGGCGATGCACAAGGGCGTCGACCTCGCCGGGCCGGTCGGCGAGCCGATCCATGCGGCGGCGGACGGCATCGTCGTCGATGCGCGCTATCATCCGGGCGGCTACGGCAAGTACGTCGAGATCGACCACGGCGCCGGAATCGTCACGCGCTACGGCCACATGTCGCGTATCGCCGTGAAGAAGGGCGACCGCATCGCCCGCGGCGAACAGATCGGCGGCATGGGCTCGACGGGTCGTTCCACGGGCAGTCACCTGCACTACGAAGTGCTGATCGACGGCCGTCAGGTGAACCCGATGCCGTTCCTCGAAGCCGGCGACAAGGTGCTCGCCGCGCAGCAGAGCGCCGGTGCCATCGCGGTCGGCGGACCGGTGGAGCCGGCAGGCCAGTAGTTGAACCCCGCTCGCCCGCGCCCTATCTCTGGCGCATGAGCGGACTCCATCTCACCGAAGCCGCAGCGGCGCGTGTCGCTGCCATCGCCACCCGGCAGGGGGGCGTGCCCGCCATCCTGCGGCTTTCCGTCGAGGGCGGCGGCTGCGCGGGCTTCCAGTACCGCTTCGGCCTTGAAACCGAGATCGCCTCCGACGACCTCACGACCGAAACGGCGGGCGTGAAGCTCGTTGTCGATCCCGTGAGCCTCGATCTGCTCGAGGGCTCCGAGGTGGATTTCGTGGAAAGCCTCGGCGGCGCGTCCTTTCAGGTCCGCAATCCGAACGCGGCCTCCGGCTGCGGCTGCGGCACGTCCTTCTCGGTTTGACCGGGCGTGCGCGGGGCGTTAGCCCTGCGCCATGCGTATCGCCACCTTCAACATCAACGGAATCGCCGCGCGCCTGACGCGCCTTCTCGAATGGCTGGAAAGCCGGAAGCCCGATGTCGTCTGCCTGCAGGAGGTGAAGTGCATCGACGAGCGTTTCCCGGCGGCGGACATCGAGGCGCTCGGCTATCACGTCCTCGTCCACGGCCAGAAGAGCTTCAACGGCGTCGCAATCCTCAGCCGCGAGCCCGCGACCGAGGTGCAGCGCGGCCTTCCCGGCGACGATGCCGACGAGCAGGCACGCTATCTCGAAGCCGATGTGAACGGCGTTCGCATCGCCTCCATCTACCTGCCGAACGGCAACCCGCAGCCGGGCCCGAAGTTCGACTACAAGCTCGCGTGGATGAAGCGGCTGGAGGCGCGCGCTGCAATGCTGCTCGCTTCCGAAACGCCGACGGTGCTTGCGGGCGACTACAACGTAGCGCCCGAGGACCGCGACGTGTTCAGTATGCAGGCGATGGCGGACGACGCGCTCGTGCAGCCCGAATCCCGCGCCGCGCTGCGCCGGATCATCCATCAGGGCTGGACGGAAGCGCTGCGCGCCGTGCATCCGGCGGACGATCATCTCTATACGTTCTGGGACTATCAGGCGGGCTGCTGGCCCCGGAACGCGGGCCTCAGGATCGACCATTTCCTGCTCAGCCCGCGCGTCGCCGACCGGCTGACGAATGCCACCGTGGACCGCGGGGCGCGTGGGGTCGAGAAGGCTTCCGACCACGCGCCGGTGTGGATCGACATCGCCTAGAGGGGCTTTTCGTAAACCCTGTACGTCTTGGTGATCTTCGATTCGATCACGTCGGCGATGGATTTCATCGGGCCGTTGTCGTCGAGGATCCAGCCGATCTCGCCCTGTTTGGCACCGTAGCGCGCCACCGCCGCGCGGCGGATGTGCTCGATCATCAGGAACGCCATGAAGCTCGCGAGGCGGCTGCCTTGCAGCGTCTTCCTCACGCCCATCAGCGGTACGCGCATCCGGCGCACCTTCGGCTTGCGGAGGCGCCAGAGCAGCTTCGCCCAGCCGAAGGGTAGCAGCTTGCCGTCGAGGTCGGCGGTCAGCTCGTTGACGTCGGGCAGGGTGATCATGAAGGCGACCGGCTCGCCGTCCACCTCGCAGATGCGGATCAGGTCCTCGAACACGATCGGCTTCAGCTTCTTGCCGACGTAGGCGACCTCGCTCGGCGTCAGCGGAACGAAACCCCAGTTGTCGGACCACGCGTCGTTCAGGATGTCGAGAATGAGCGCGGCTTCCGCGTCGAAGCGCGACTTGTCGACGTTCCGCATCCGGATACGGCTCGATTTCTCGGCGGCTGCGACGATGCGGCCCACGGCGGGCGGGAAACCCGCCTCGATGGGAAGCTCGTAGGTGTAGAGGTCCTTCACGCCCGCATAGCCGCGCGCCTCGATCAGCGGCGCGTAGTAAGGGAGGTGGTGCCCCATCATCACGGTCGGCGGCAGGTCGAAGCCGTTGACGAGAAGCCCCGGCTCGTCCCAGATCGACAAGCTCAGCGGCCCGAGCGACCGCGTCATGCCCTTCGCTTTCAGCCAAGCTTCGGCCGTGTCGAGCAGCGCCGTAGCGATGTCGGCGTCGTCGATGCACTCGAACATGCCGAACTGGCCGGTGCCCGCGCCCATGTGCTTCAGCACGAGCTGGTCGACCTGCGCGGAGATGCGCCCCACGGGCTTTCCATCCCTGTAGGCGAGCCAGAAGGCCGCCTCGGCGTGCTCGAACCACGGGTTGCTCTTCACGCCGCCGATGAGGCCGTGCACCTCGGATTTCAGAGGTGGCACCCAGTTCGGGTCATGCGCGTAGAGCGTCCACGGCAGGTCGACGAAGACCTTGCGGTCGGCAGGCGTCGCGACCGGCCGGATTTCGATGCTGCCCCCCATATGCGGGTTCAGGCGGCCTTTTTCATGCGCTGGCGCGGGTGCCCTTCGGCGACGCCGCCGGACAGCTTCGCCACCCACGGCCACTTCTCGGCGGCCTCGGACGTGTAGCCGAGGTTGAACACCGTCTCGCTCTTCTCTGGCCGTTCGCCGCGCTGGTAATAGGTGCCGAACAGCTTGTCCCACATGAAGTTGGTGATGCCGAAGTTGCCGTTCTCGTCGTGGAAATGGTGCTCCATGTGGCGCGCCTTCATTTCCACCAGCCACGGGGAGCGCGGCTTGTAGGCGAGGTGCTGGATGCAGTGGCAGAACTCGTAGAAGCAGGTGGTGAGCAGGCCCGCCGCGAAGCCCCACGCCGCGCCGCCGATGCCGCCGATGAGGTAGCCGACGGGGATGGTGACGATCGCGATCGTCGGCAGCGTCGTGTAGAGCGCGCCGAACAGCACCTCGAGGTGGTTCGGGTCCTGATGGTGGTCGTAGTGGATGCGCTTCCACGTGCGCGCCGTCAGCGGCGACTTGAACATCCAGCGGCTGTGGAGCACGTAGCGGTGCAGCAGGAACCACGCGAGCGGATAGGCGGCAACGGCGATGGCGACGGCCGCAGCACCCCGCAGCAGCGTCGTCGGGTAGGCCCACGCCACGTAGAGAGAGACGGCCGTCAGCAGCAGGTACGTCTGAATCGCATAGTACTGGAAATAGGCGACGACGAGCTCGCGGAATGTCATCTTCGACAGATTGTGGCTCTTGCTCCACATGCCGAGCCGATAGCCCTTGAGCAGCTGCATGGTACGGGACCTTCTGAAAATCAGGCGGCATGGCCGCAAACTACGGGATGCTTAATCCCGCCCCAATGCGGCAACTTTACGACGACCGCGTGGCGGGAGCCAGACCGATGTGCGCGCCGAGGCTGCCGAGTGCGCTGCGATCCGAGCGGGCGAGCCCGAAACGCAGGCCGAGCCAGATCACGCCGAGCATCAGCGCGAACATCGCGGGCAGCTCGATATAGAAGCGGGCGTGCGCCAGCCCGAGGTCGGCGACGACGAGACTCGCCGCGCCCGCGAGCCCGAGGCCGACGCAGAGCGCGAAACGCCAGCCGAACGGCCGGAAGCCGTGCGCGATGGTCAGCTCGGCAAGCGGCAGGAGCGCGTTGGCGATGCTCGCCGCGGCCACCGCCCACGCCATTCCGACGGCGCCGTCCACCGGCACCCGCCACCACGTGACCGCGGCCCAGACGCCGACGGTGAGCACGCCGTTGACCGTGGGCAGCAGGCGGTGGCCGATCATCTCGATCACCGGCCGCGCCGGGCCGATCGCCGTTTCGATGCCGCGGCCGATGACGAGCACGACGAGCACGGGCAGCGCCGCCACGGCATCCGGCGTGAACAACCACAGGATGCGGTCGCCGATCAGACACAGGAACGCGGCCATCGGCAGCACGACCACGGTCGAAAGCCGTGTCGCGAACGCGTAGAGCGGCTCGATGGCGAGACGGTTGACGGCGGCCTGCGCGGCGGTGAGCGGGGCCAGAACGTACTGGAACACCTGTTGCAGGAGCTGCGGGATGGTCGCCACCTTGCGCGCGATGCCGTAAAGGCCCGAGGCGACAGCGCCCGCGTTGCCGGGAATGAGCGCGTTGATGACGAGCGGCGGCAGGTCGATCAGCACGCGGTACACCACGTTGATCGGCAGTAGGCTGATGCCGGTGACGAAGACGTGCCACGAAATGCGCCCGTCGAACGGCGTGTGCCACATGGCGCGGACGTCGTAGTAGCGGGCGAGCAGGCGCACGGCGAGGATCGCGGTGACGAACAGCGAGGCCGTGTGCGCCGTGACGAGCGCGAGCGTGTCCCACCCCGCGAGGAACAGCCCGAAGGCGAGCACGAGGCGCACGCACTGTTCCCAGAACAGCCGCAGCCGCACCTCGGGGCCGAAGGCCCGGCGCGCGCGGGCCGCCGCCGTCACCAGCTCGATGAACGACCACAGCGGCAGGCCGGGCGCGAAGATGACGATGGCGAGCCGCATGTCCGCGGCCTCGCGCGGGCCCGCGTTGACGAGACCGGCAAGATCGCCCGCGAACACGATGGCGAGCGCGGCGACGGCGATGCTGGGCGCCACGCCGAGGAGCAGCGCCGCCTTCAGCGCGGCGAGCACCTCGCGCTCGCTGCGCGACTGCGGGATCACCCGCTGGAGCGCACGCGTAATCGCGAGGTCGGCGACGTTGGAGACGGTGTTCACCGCCGCCCAAAGCACCGTGTAGACGCCGTACACGGCGATGCCGAACATCCACACGTAGGCGGGCTGCGACACGACCTCGACGAGCGCACCTAGCCGGGACAGCGCAACGACGCCCGCGCCCCTGGCGACGTCCGACTTGGCAACGGGTGTGTTCATTCCTCGGTCCGGAACAGCACCGCTTCGCCGACGAGGAAGAACAGCAGGAACGGCGCCCAGCCTGCCGCCCACGGCGGCACGGTGCCGAACTCGCCCATCGCCACCATGAAGTTGTCGGCGACGAAATAGGCGAAGCCGAGCGCCATGCCGACGACGGCGCGCGCGAAGAGCCTGCCCGACCGGGCGAGGCCGAAGGCGGTCACGGCACCCAGCAGTGGCATCAGCACGGCCGAAAGCGGCAATGAGACCTTGTGGTAGAGCGCAACGCGCAAGGAATCGGTGCCGCGCCCCACCGCTTCGAGAAGGCGCGTCTGCCGCCAGAGGTCGACGATGTTGGTCCGGTCGGGGTCGGGCGCACGCATCGTGAAGCGGTCGGATTCTACGCCCGTGCCGAGCCGGACCTGCGGTGCGTGCGAGAGGGCACCGGTGCGCACGGTGAAGATGCGGACGTTCTCGAGCAGCCAGGCGTCGCCGTCCGGGCGCCCGCTTTCCGCGTTGATGATCTGGCGCAGGCGGCTGCCGTCGCGGCGGTCGACACGCACGCCGTGAAGCCGCGTTTCCGCGCCGTTTCCGGTCACGCTGTCGGCGTGGATGATCTCGCGCCCCTCGCGCACCCACACGTCGGTGAGCGGGTTCGAGTCGATCACCGAAACGCGCCGGTAATCGGCCTTCTCCCACGCGATGAGCTCGGCGTACGTCCGCACCAGAACCAGCACGATGAAGGCGACGTGGACCAGCGCGCCGCCGAGCGCCGCCGCCATCATCGGGTAGAGGATCTGGTGCGCGGAAAGCCCGGCGGCGCGGAAGATCGTCACCTCGCTGTTCTGGCTCAGCGTCGCCATCGTCACCAGCGCGCCGAGCAGCACGGAGAAGGGCAGGAACTGCGACACGAGCTGCGGAATGCGAAGCTGCACGTAGCGCAGAAGCTCGGCGTTGCCGTTGCCGTCGACGGCAAGGATCTTGTTCGATTCGTT
>JACFNY010000067.1:0-1161 GCA_019454625.1 Sphingomonadaceae bacterium | reverse complement strand
GCAGGTCGAGCGTCTGCAGGATCGCGACGAGGCCGATCGCGAAGGCGAGCGTCCGGATCATGAACATGCGCGCCGTGTAGGTCGCGATGGTCGGCGAGGGCCAGAGCGAAAGCGCGCTGCTCATGCCGCCTGCGTCCTCGCGAAGCGGCGGCGGAGCAGGCGCCACAGGCTGACGACCCACTTGGTGGCAATGCCCGCGCCGCGCTCGATCATCGCGATCGGCTGGCCGCCCGGGACATTCGCGAGCACGTGGAAGAACCACGCGCAGAGCAGGCTGAACGCGACGAAGCTGCCCCACTGGCTGAGCGCGATATCGGCCTTGCCCGCTGCGCCCGATCGCTCGGCGGCCTCCGAAATCTCGTTGTAGACGATGAGGATGGTGAGCGCGGCGAACACGCCGACCGCCGAGGTCGAGCGCTTGGGTGGCACCGCGAGCGCCACGGCGAGCAACGGGATCACCAGCACGGCGAACACCTGCACGAGCCGCCGGTGCAGGTTCGCGCGCACGGCTTCCCGATTCTTCTCGGTTGCGGTGCCCTGGCCGAGATAGCCGACGCGGTAGAGCTCCGGCAGCGTCAGCTCGTTGTCGTCGGCTTCGGCGCCGCGGATGCGGAACAGCTCGATCTGGGGCAGGTCGATCGGCAGGTCGTGCATCCGGAAGGTCAGCACGCGCGGCTGCCTGTAGCCGGGCGCATCGTGGACGAGCGTGCCGTCGGTGAGCCTCAGCAGGATCACATCGGGATCGTCGGTGGCGAGGAAGGTGCCGCGTGCGGCCGTGACGGAGACGGTCTTGCCGTCGGCGCTCTGGCCGCTGACGAAGATGCCACGCAGGTCGCGGCCATGGTCGCGGCTCTCCTCGACGCGGAGCGTGGTGTTGCGCGCCACCTGCACGAACTCGCCGACGTCGATCGTCGCGCCGAGCGCGCCCGAGCGCAGCTCGAACTCCAGCCCTTCATAGGCATAGCGGCTGATCGGCTGGATGAAGCCGACGATGAGCAGGGTGAGGAGCCCGAGCAGCAGCGCGTACATGTAGGGCACACGCAGCATCCGCATGTAGCTGATGCCGACCGCGCGCATGGCGTCGAGTTCGCTCGACAGCGCAAGATTGCGGAACGCGAGCAGCACGCCGAGCAGCAGTCCCACGGGGATGCCGAGGCCGAG
>JACFNY010000604.1 GCA_019454625.1 Sphingomonadaceae bacterium | reverse complement strand
GGCGTCATCTCGAAGCAGAACGCGCCGCCATGGATGTAGAGGATGCGCCGCGCCGGCTCCCTGCCCTTCGGCCTGGCTTCGTAGACCGGGAAGCCGCCGACCGTGCGCCCGGCGATGTCGAGCCGCTGCCTGATCCCGGCCGGCGGGCGGTGGTCCTCCTGCGGGCGCATCCTGGCGATGCGGGCATGAAGCGCGGCCGCGCTGGCGAACGCCTTCTTGCGAGTGCGGCGCAGCACGAAGGCGGCGAGATGATATTTCAGGCTCGGCATTCGTTTTTCCCCGTCGGCAGCCGTCACTCCCGCTGGCGTCTTGCCATGCGCTCCTCGCGCGAGCGGCGGCGCGGCCCGGTGTCCCCGGCGGCCGAATCGCCGCCCGCCGCCTTGCGCGGCGGCAATCTGACCTCCTTCGCCAGCTCGGGGAACGGGTCGACCTTGTTCGGCATCGCCATGGCGGCGACGAAGAGCTGCTGGAAATGCGGCTCCAGCGCGGTCTCGATCTTCTCGATCCGCGTCACCGCCTCCTCGATCTCGCGGCGGTGGCTGCGGTTCAGCAGCGCCATCGTCGCGCCGGTGCCGGCGGCGTTGCCGGCCGCCTTGACCTCGGCGAGGTCGCAATCGGGGATCAGGCCCAGCACCATGGCGTATTTCGGGTCGATGAACGAGCCGAACGCGCCGGCGAAGCGGATGACGTCCACCTCGGCCACGCCCTGCTTCTCCATCAGCAGCTTGATGCCGGCATAAAGGGCCGCCTTGGCGAGCTGGATGGCGCGCACGTCGTTCTGGGTCACGGTGATGCGCGGGCTGCCGTCGTGCAGCAGGTAGGAGAAGGTGCGGCCGTTCGGGACGATGCGCGGGCTTCTTTGCGCCAGCGCGCCGTCGACCACGCCGTCCTCGGAGATGATGCCGGCAAGGAACATCTCGGCCACCACCTCGATGATCGCCGAGCCGCAGATGCCGGTGACGCCGAGGCGGGCGGCATCCTCGGCGAAGCCGTCCTCGTCGGACCATCTCTCCGAGCCGATGATGCGGAAGCGCGGCTCCAGCGTCTGCGGGTCGATGCGCACGCGCTCGATGGCGCCGGGCGCGGCGCG
>JACFNY010000603.1 GCA_019454625.1 Sphingomonadaceae bacterium | reverse complement strand
GACGCCGCCGACCCAGCCCGCGCCGCCCGCCGGCGGCGGAGCGGCGGAGCCGGTGCGCGACGCGCCGATCCTCGACAGCGACAAGGAGACGGGCGACACCGCCCCCGGCGATGCCGCGCAGCAGCCGCCTGCCGAACCAGCCGCGCCGCCGCCGGCGAGCGACGCCGAGGCCCAGCAGCTCGAGGAGCCGGTCCAGGTCGAATCGCTGCGCCGGGAGGAAGGCCGGCGCATCGAGCGCCGCGAGGAGCGGCGTGAACGGCGCGACGGCGCCGACGTCCTGCGCGAGATCGGCGACCGGCTGGTCATCCAGCTCGGCAATAACGCTGTGGTCCAGAGCGACGACCGCCGCCGCCTCGAGCACGACGCCTCGGACGTCTATTACGAGGAGCTGTCGCGCGGCCGCACCCGCGAGACCATCGTGCGCCCGAACGGCGTCCAGGTGGTGACGGTCTACGACCGCTATGGCGACGTCACGCGCCGCTCGCGCATCATGCCGGACGGGCGCGAGCACGTCCTCGTCTATGCCGGCGACGGACGCGACCGCGAGGAGCGCCGCCAGTGGCGCGATCCGGGCCTCGACCTGCCGCCGCTGCGGCTCGGCATCCCGGCCGACGAGTACATCCTCGACGCCGGCCGGGTGGACGATGTCGACGCGTATTACGACTTCCTCGAGCAACCGCCGGTGGACCGCGTGCGCCGGCTCTACTCGGTGGACGAGGTGCGCTATTCGGCGCGCGTGCGCGACAGCGTGCGCCGCATCGACCTCGACACCATCACCTTCGATTTCGGCTCGGCCTCCATCGCCGAGGACGCGATCCCGCGGCTGAGCGCGCTCGCCGACGCCATGGGACGCATGCTCGACGACAACCCGACCGAGACCTTCCTGATCGAGGGCCACACCAATGCCGTCGGCTCCGATCTCGCCAACCTGGCGCTGTCGGACCGCCGCGCCGAGGCGATCGCCACCGCGCTGACCGACGTCTTCGGCCTCCCGCCGGAGAACCTCGTCACGCAGGGCTACGGCGAGCGCTACCTCAAGGTGAACACGCAGGAGCCGGAGCGGGAGAACCGCCGCGTCGCCGTGCGCCGCATC
>JACFNY010000602.1 GCA_019454625.1 Sphingomonadaceae bacterium | reverse complement strand
TACGGGCCGAACCTGGAGGCCGATGTCGGCAGCCGCGTCGAGCACGGGCGCGCCGTCGACGTCCGGCTCGAATTCGGCAACATGATCCTGTCGAGGACGCCGGTCCTGACCGCGCGCAACCTGCTTCTGCCGCGCAGCCGCAGCTACGACCACGTCAACCTCCAGCGCGGCGCGCTCGAAGCCATGATCGAGACGCCGTTCGGCCCGGTGCGGTTCTATTCGGTCCATCTCGACCATCGCGGCGGCGACGAGCGGCTGGCCCAGATCGCCTTCCTGATGCAGCGGGTGATCGGCCACGCCGTCGAGGGCGGCGCGGTGACGGGCATCTCGGAACTGGGCTTTCCCGAGCCGCCGGTGCCGGAAGCCTATGTGGTGATGGGCGATTTCAACATGCTGCCCGGCTCGCCCGAATATTGCGCCGTCACCGGCCGGTCCGACCACGAGTTCGGCACCCCGCGCATCGCCCGTCTTGCCGTCGACGCCGGCCTGCTGCCGGGCGGCGACGAGACGCCGACCTGCGTCAACCTCGAAGACCCCGAGGACGTGGCGCGCCACAAGCGCCTCGATTATTGTTTCGTGCATCCGCTTCTGGCCTCGAAGGTGAAATCGGTCCGTGTCGACGCCGCCGCGCGCGGCTCCGACCACAAGCCGGTGTGGATGGAGCTGGGCTGAAGCGAAACGGAACGGAAGTTGATCGGGAGGAAGCCGATGACACGGGATGGCGGCCATGACGGTGGGCGGTGGGATTTCTGGATCGACCGCGGCGGCACCTTCACCGACGTGATCGGCCGCGACCCGGACGGGCGCCTCCATCCGCTGAAGCTATTGTCGGAAAACCCGGAAAGCTATGAGGACGCCGCCATCGAGGGCATCCGCCGCCTCGTCGGCGCCGCCTCCGACGCCGACCTCGCCGCCGCCGCCATCGGCACGGTGCGCATGGGCACCACCGTCGCCACCAACGCGCTGCTGGAGCGCAAGGGCGAGCGCACGCTCCTTTTGATCACGCGCGGCTTCCGCGACCAGCTCCGCATCGCCTACCAGGCGCGGCCCGACATCTTCGCCAAGGAGATCGTGCTGCCCGAGCAGCTCTACG
>JACFNY010000066.1 GCA_019454625.1 Sphingomonadaceae bacterium | reverse complement strand
GGGGAGGAAGCCGGGCACGTCGACGAAGGTGATGATCGGGATGTTGAAGGCGTCGCAGAAGCGCACGAAGCGCCCGGCCTTCTTCGACGAGTTGATGTCGAGCACGCCCGCCAGCACCATCGGCTGGTTGGCGACGATGCCGACCGTGTAGCCCTCGATACGCGCGAAGCCGATGATGATGTTGCCCGCGTGGTTCGGCTGAAGCTCGAAGAACTCGCCTTCGTCCGCCACCTTCCGGATCAGCTCGTGCATGTCGTAGGGCTTGTTGGCGCTGTCCGGGATCAGCGTGTCGAGGCTCGGCTCGACGCGCTCGGGGTCGTCCTCGGTGGGGCGGAACGGTGCGGGCTGGCGGTTGCTGAGCGGCAGGAAATCGAAGAAGGCGCGGGTGCGGAGCAGCGCGTCCACGTCGTCCTCCATCGCCACGTCGGCGACGCCGGACTTCGAGGTGTGGGTGACGGCGCCGCCCAGCTCCTCCTGCGTCACCACCTCGTTGGTGACGGTCTTCACCACGTCCGGGCCGGTGACGAACATGTAGGACGAATCCTTCACCATGAAGATGAAGTCGGTCATCGCGGGGCTGTAGACCGCGCCGCCCGCGCAGGGACCCATGATGAGGCTGATCTGCGGCACCACGCCGGATGCGAGCACGTTCCGCTGGAACACCTCGGCATAGCCGCCGAGCGAGGCGACGCCCTCCTGAATGCGCGCGCCGCCCGAATCGTTGAGGCCGATGACGGGGGCGCCCACCTTCATCGCCATGTCCATCACCTTGCAGATCTTCTGCGCATGCCGCTCCGAAAGCGAGCCGCCGAACACGGTGAAGTCCTGGCTGAACACGTAGACGAGGCGGCCGTTGATGGTGCCCGAGCCGGTGACGACGCCGTCGCCGGGGATGGTCTGGTCGGCCATGCCGAAATCGACGCAGTTGTGCTCGACGTACATGTCGAGCTCCTCGAAGCTGCCGGGATCGAGCAGGATGTCGAGCCGCTCGCGGGCCGTCAGGCGTCCCTTGGCGTGCTGCGCGTCGATGCGCGCCTGTCCGCCGCCCAGCTTCGCGGCCTCGCGGCGCCGTTCGAGTTCGGCAAGCACCTTCTGCATGGGCGACTGTTCCCCTTTTATGACCCTCGTATCGCCCGAGCGCTTAGAGCGTCCCGGCGCTCATGACAACAGCGAGAGGAAGCGGGCGGCGGCGTCGAATGCTTGTCTACGCGCGGCGCGCGCGGCGAGCGCCTCGGCGTCGTCGCCCCATTTTTCGGCCTGATAGAGTTCGTCGAGGTGTCCGGCGGCGAACGCCGTTTCCGCGTCGACCGCGCCCTCGGCGAGCGCCAGCGCGACGACGAGCGACCCGGCGATGGTGACGAGCGGCTGCATCGCCGCCAGCCGGTAGGCGTCGAGGCCGCGAATCGCGGCGGCGAGACGCTCCACGGCAGCGGCGTCCTGCGCCACGTGGGCGATGCCGTCGGTGACGCGCAGCGCCGCGTCGTAGCGCGTCCGGGCGAACGCGACGAACGGGTCCCACGCCGCGGCCTGACGCGCCGCGAGGTCGGCGGGCGCGGCGGCGCGGTAGCAGACGAGGTCGGATTCGGCGTAGGCGGCGAGATCCGCCGCGAACGCCTGCGGGTCCGACAGCACGATGTCGATCGCGGCGTTGGCGAGGCCGGTCATCGGCATCGTCGCGGGCGCGACGGTTTCGCCCTGCGCATCCCACTCCGCCGCGACCGCGGCCGCGAGCGCCGCGGTCGGCAGCGTCAGCGGCGCGCGCTTCGGCGTCCTGACCGGGCGGCCGTCGAGTTCGATCCGCCAGCTGTCGCCCTCGGAAACGGCCGCCGCCGCCGCGTAGAAGCGCTTCACTTGCCGTCCGTATCCTTGCTGCGCCACGCGCGGCGCAGCAGCGCCGGGATCACCAGCGTTTCGAACAGGCCCGCGAGGAACACGATCTTGCCGACGAGCTCGTCCTGATAGCCGCCGATGTTCTTCTTCCAGATCAGCAGGCCGACGGCCATGGTGACGATGCCGCCGACCCGCAGCACGTTGAGCAGCATCCAGCGGTTCTGCGCAGGGTCCACGGGGGCGGGATCGGTCATGCCTGTTTCTCCAGCTCGGCGACGAGCGCGCCGAAATCGTCGGCGACGTGGCGCGCGCCCGCCGCGGCGAGCTCGTGCGGATCGTGGTAGCCCCAGCCGACGCCGACCGCGTGCGCGCGCGCGGCGACCGCCATCTCCATGTCGAACACGGTGTCGCCGATCATCACCGTGTCCTCCGGCCGGGTGCCGGTTTCCGCCATCGCGGTCTGGATCATCGACGGGTGCGGCTTGGAGGGGTGCCGGTCCGCCGTCTGGAGCGTCACGAAGCGGCCGTGGATCTCGTGATGGAGCAGCGTGAGCGCGAGGCCCCGGTCCGACTTGCCGGTGGCGACGCCGAGCAGCCAGCCGCCGCGCTCCAGTTGCAGCAGCCCCTCGCGGACGCCCGGATAGAGCGGCTCGGCGGCAAGCCCGCCGTTCGTGCGGCGGCTCTGGAAGGCGAGCTTGTAGTCCTCGGCGAGCCGGTCGTGGAAGTCCGCTTCCGCCCCCGGCAGCAGCGCCGCCATCGCCTCGGCGAGCGACAGGCCGACGACGCGCCGCACGGCGTGCCGGTCCGGCGCGTCCAGCCGGTGCTTCGCGAAGGTCTCGGCCATGCACTCGATGATGTTGGCCTGGCTGTCGACGAGCGTGCCGTCGCAATCGAAGATGGCGAGACGGACCGTCATGTCTTGCCCCGTTTCGGCGCGGTGCGCCCGCTGCCCCGGCGGCTGCGGTGCGAATCGCGGCGCTCGCGGCGGGCGTCGCGCGCCTTGTGGCGGGCGCGGCGGTCCTCGGCGCCGGGATCGACGAGTTCCTCCTCGAGCGGCAGGTCGCCCGCCGAGGCGTCGAAGCCGATGGTGGCGAGGCTTTCGGCGAAGTGCGGCGCGGGCTCGGCCTTGACGTCGAGCATCTTGCCGCCCGGAAGCTCGATGACCAGCCGACGCGCGTGGAGGTGCAGCTTGCGCGAGACGCTGCCCGAGAGGAACGCCTCCTTGCCGCCGTACTTGGCGTCGCCGACGATGGGATGGCCGATGGCGGCGGCGTGGACGCGAAGCTGGTGCGTGCGCCCGGTGAGCGGCTGCATCTCCAGCCACGCCGCGCGGCTGCCCGCGCGCTCGATCAGCCGGTAGCGGCTCACCGCGCGCTGGCCGGCGGCCTCGTCGACGTGCATCTTCTCGCCGCCGGTGCCCGGCTGCTTGGCGATGGGCAGGTCGATCATCCCGTCGCGGATGTCCGGCACGCCCATCACGATCGCCCAGTAGAGCTTCCGCGCGGTGCGGCCCGAGAACGCCTTCGAGAAGTGCGCCGCCGCGCGCGCCGAGCGCGCGATGAGGAGCACGCCGCTGGTGTCCTTGTCGAGCCGGTGCACGAGCTTCGGCCGGTCGGCGCGGTCGAACATCAGCGCGTCGAGCAGCCCGTCGACATGCGCGGTCATCTTCGTGCCGCCCTGCGTCGCGAGGCCCGCGGGCTTGTTGATGACGATGGCGTGCTCGTCGCGGTAGATGACGAGGCTCTGCGCGAAGTCGATCTGGTCGTCGGTCAGCGGCGGGCGCTCCGCCTTCTTCACGGACATGATCGCCGGCGCCGTGGCATCGGCCGGGGGCACGCGGATGGTCTGGCCGCTTTCGATGCGGTCGCCCGGCTGCGCGCGCTTGCCGTCGAGCCGGAGCTGGCCGGTGCGCGCCCACTTGGCGACGGTGGTGAAGCTGGTGTCTGGCAGGTGCCGCCTGAACCAGCGGTCGAGCCGGATGCCGTCGTCGTCCTCCTCGACGGTGAACTGGCGGACGCCGTCGCTGCTCTCCGCGCTCATACCAGCGCCTTGCCGAGATAGAGCGCGGCGACGGAGGCGACGACCGAGGCGAGCACATAACCCGCCGCCGTGAGCATCGCCCCGCGCCCGGCCAGCGTCACCACGTCGAGCGAGAAGGCGGAGAAGGTCGTGAAGCCGCCGAGGACGCCGACACCCAGCAGCAGGCGCAGCGGCTCGCTGCCGCCGCGCGCCGCGAGCACACCGACCAGAATGCCCATCAGGAAGCCGCCGACCACGTTGACGATCAGCGTGCCCCACGGGAAGTTGGGGCCCAGCAGGCGGAGCGAGGCCATGCCGACGCCGTGCCGCAGCATCGCGCCGACGGCTCCCCCGATTCCGACGATCACGAAATGTTGAATCATGCCCCGCGCTTCTGGGCCATAGGGCAGCGTCCGTCCACCCTTGTTGTAGGCCTCCCGCCGTTCCGGACATTTCGAGGACGTTACAAGTATCGTGTCGGAATAAATTACAAAAATTTCAAGATATAACGAAGACGAAACGGCAAATTCCGAAAATATGCTATGAAAATAGAATGGTATAAAGATTGCATAAAAGGCGCTGTTGGGGATTTCGTGAAGTTATTACGGGAGGTAAACATGAATCGGGTCGCAATTGCTGTTTCTTCTATCGTTTCATCCTGTTTCATTTCAGTTCCGGTCCATGCGGCGCTGATCACGGATGGATTCACCTTCGCAGTCGCCAGCGCCGGCGGCGATTTCAGCGTCGGCACGCACTTCCATTCCAACACCGGCGGCGCCTTCGGCAATCCGGCCGGCAAGGCGGAGGTCGGTCGCTATTCGACGGAAGAGGTGCGCGGCCTTTCGGAATATGATCTCACCGGCCTCGCCGCGTCGCCGACGGCCTTCGTGACGTTCAACGTGTTCAAGGCGGGCGGGCTCTTCACCGGCGAGAACGACACGCCGTTCGACGGCACCATCGACATCGAGATCTACGAAGGCAACAACACCGAGGACCTCTCGGACTTCGAGGCGCCGACGGTCGCCTACGTGACGAGCTTCGCCACCGCCGGCCTGTCGGTCGGCGACGTGATCAGCGCCGACATCACGACGTGGTTCAACCAGGCGATCACCGACGGCTGGACCAGCCTCGGCATCCGCCTGCGCAACGAGCCGCTGCATACCACGAGCCAGGCGTGGACCTTCGACCTGTTCCGTCTCACGACGGAAGACGAGACGACCCGGATTCCGGAACCGGGAATGCTCGGCCTCCTCGGCGTCGGCATCGCCGCGCTCGGCATGGCGCGGCGTCGGCAGTCCTAAAGGCCGGCGGTTCTAAAGGACCCCGAACGTCCAGCCCTCGGTGCGGGCGATGGCCGCATCGAGGGCGTCCGGGCGCCAGTACGCGGCCGTGCCCGCGATGGCGCGCAGGCCCGCTGCCGCCGCCAGCACGTCGGTTTCGTGGTCGCTCAGCGGATCGCGGCTGCCGAGCGGCGGGGAGCCCAGCCCGGCAAGCGCCGTGTCGAGATCGGCAAGGCTGCGCAGCTTGAGGCCGCGTCCGCCGGACAGGCGGATGAAGGCGCGGCAATAGATCTCGACGAGCAGCGATCCCTCCGTGGGAAGCGGATCGAACGGCCACACCGGCACGCGCCCCGCGAGACGATGGAGCAGGCGCATCCCCGCGAAGCTGGCCTTCGCCACCTGCGCGGCGCCGATGGCGTCGAACACCGTGGAGGGCTTGCCGCCGCCACCCGCGTTGAACGCGGCTTCGCAGACGCGCAGGTGCATGAAGTCCGCCTTCGTGCCGTCCGCCTTGCCGAAATAGAAATGCCGCCGGAAGCGGCGTTCGAGGAAGGAGGCGGCGCCGAGGTCCTCGTCGTCGCAGGCGGCGTCCACGAACGCCCAGAAGGCCCGCGCTGCATCGGGCGTGGCGTCGCCCGGCAGGTAGGCGCCGCGCGCGACGAACGGCGGCGCGAAGCTGAAGTCCATGCCGACGAGCGTCGGCGGGCCGCCCGCCAGCGCCGCGATCCAGTCCAGAACCTCCGTCCGCGACCAGACATGGCCCGGCCTCACCAGCCGGGGCGGCGTATCCCCGGCCTCGGCGACCGCGACCGCGATGCCCTTGTGGCGGCGGCCCTTCGCGCCGGACCAGTCGATCGCGGCGAAGCGCGCGAACCGCGCGCTCAAGCCTTCTTCCTGCCGCGCGGTTTTGGCCTGCCCGCCTGCCACGCGTGGGCGCGCCCGATCATGGCGCGCACGCGGTCGCGGTCGTTCGTGTCGAAGCGCACGAGAACCGCGGGCCAGCCCTCGTAGTGCGGCGTCTGCCAATAGGTGGCCGGGTCGGTCGTCTTCAGCATCTCGACCGTGTCCATGTCGATCTGGAGGCAGAAGGAGCCCGCCTCGCGGCCGGTGTTCACGAAGGCGCGGCCGTTCACCTTCACGGCGGGCTGGCCGTAGCTCGTGGACAGCTCGGCGCCGGGCAGCGTCAGCGCGAAGGCGGCGACGCTGTCCCAGTCGAGGCTCATTTCAGCGCCTTCAGCACGGCGGCGGCGAACGGTGCGATCTCGAAGCCGTCCCCCGCATGGTCCTCGCCGCGCCGCACGATCACGGTGTCGCGGCTCGGCACGATGACGATGAACTGGCCCCTGTTGCCGAAAGCCGCGAACGTGTCCCCGGGGATGCCGTCGGTCCTATTCACCAGCCAGAAGGTCGCGCCATAGCCGAACGGCGCACCCGCCGGCTGCGGCCCCGCGGGGGTGCTGACGTAGCGGACCCAGCCTTCGGGGAGCAGGCGCTCGCCGTTCCACACGCCGTCGTTCAGGTACAGGAGGCCGAGGCGTGCGAAGTCCCGCGCCGTCGACCAGACCTGCGAGGAGAGGATGAAATTGCCGCGCCAGTCGGTTTCCGCGAACGTGTGCGTCATGCCGATCTTCCAGAACAGCTCGGTGAACGGAAAGGCAGCGTATTTCGCGTCGTCCCCTATCGCGGCGCGGAGGCCGTAAGCGGCGAGCAGCGTGTCGTTGTTGGCGTAGCGGAAGCGCGTGCCGGGCTTCGCCTCCAGCGCCTGCCCCGGCACGTTCTCGCCGACATGGGTGCCGCCGAAATAGACGGCGTCGGTGCGGTTGCCCGCGAAATCGCTGTGGAGGCCGGAGGCCATGCGCAGCAGGTCGTCCGTGGTGATCGCGGCGCGCGGATCGCCGGGCGTCTGCCATTCGGGAACGGGCGCGGGTTTCGCGGGGTCGATGAGGCCCTTGTGCGCGGCGACGCCGATCAGCGTGCCGGCGATGCTCTTGGCGGCGGACCACGTGCGCTGCGGCACATGGCGCCCGAAGCCTTCGGCGTAGCGCTCGGCGACGATGCGGCCGCGCTGGACGATGACGACGCCGGTGGTGCTCGTTTTCGCAAAGGCGTCGTCGATCGCGGCGGTGAGCGCCTTCGCATCGCCCTTCGGCTTCGCCTCCGCGCCGACGTCGCCGTAGGGCCAGTCCGGCGCGCGGACGAACTGCGGGGGTGACACGGAGAGCGTCGGCAGGTTCGCGGCGCTTGCCGGGTCGGCGCCGATCGGCAGGCCGGTGCAGCCGAGCCACGGGCGCCATGCCGCGACGCGCGGCGGCAGGGCGGGATCGAAGCTCACGGAAACGGTTGTCGACGCCTCGTCGATGTGTGCGAGCTCGCCGAGCAGCGGCGCGATGTTCTCCTGCGTTCCGGCAAGTTCGTCGCGGGCGATGGCCTCGGGCTTGCGCCCGGCGCTGAAGACGCCGCTGCCCGGTTTCAGCACGATCAGGATGCCGGCAAAGCTATTTCCGGCGTTCACGCCTGCGTTCCTCCCACCAGGCCAGCCGCTCGCTGACGCGCTTCTCGAAGCCCCGCTCGGTGGGGCGGTAATAGGTTTCCGGCTGCATCTCTTCGGGCCAGTAGTTGTCGCCGGAAAAGCCGCCTTCGACATCGTGGTCGTAGGCGTAGTCCTTGCCGTAGCCGATCTCCTTCATCAGCTTCGTGGGCGCGTTCAGGATGTTCGCGGGCGGCATCAGCGAGCCGGTCTCTCGCGCGCTGCGCCACGCCGCCTTCTGCGCCTTGTAGGCCGCGTTCGACTTGGGCGCGGCGGCGCAGTAGAGGCAGGCCTGCACGATGGCGAGCTCGCCTTCGGGGGAGCCGAGGAAATCGTAGGCGTCCTTCGCGGCGAGGCACTGGACGAGCGCCTGCGGGTCGGCAAGGCCGATGTCCTCGCTGGCGAAGCGGGTGATGCGGCGAAGCACGTAGAGCGGTTCCTCGCCCGCCGTCAGCATCCGCGCGAGGTAGTAGAGCGCCGCTTGCGGATCGGAGCCGCGCATGGACTTGTGGAGCGCGGAGATGAGGTTGTAATGCCCCTCGCGGTCCTTGTCGTAGACGGCGACGCGGCGGTGCAGCAGATCGCGCAGGCCCGCGGGGTCGAGCGGGGCGTCGAGATGCACCGACATCAGCGTCTCGACCTGGTTGAGCAGGAAGCGGCCGTCGCCGTCCGTCGAATGGACGAGCGCCTCGCGCGCCTCGGGCGTGAGGGGGAGGGGGCGGCCGAAGTCCGCCTCGGAGCGCTTCAGGAGTTCTTCGAGCGCCGCCTCGTCCAGCCGGTGGACGAGCAGCACCTGACAGCGCGAGAGCAGCGCGGCGTTGAGCTCGAAGCTGGGGTTCTCGGTGGTGGCGCCGACCAGCGTCACCGTGCCGTCCTCCACGTAGGGCAGGAAACCGTCCTGCTGCGCGCGGTTGAAGCGGTGGATCTCGTCCACGAACAGCAGCGTCTTCTGGCCCATCCGCGCGTACTCGCGCGCCTCGGCGAAGGCCTTCTTGAGATCGGCGACGCCGGAGAACACCGCCG
>JACFNY010000601.1 GCA_019454625.1 Sphingomonadaceae bacterium | reverse complement strand
TCGACAGCGAATGCGACGTCGTCATCGACGCCGCCCTTCCCGCCAATGCCGACACGCCGCCCGCGATCGCCGCGCTACGTACCCGGCTGCTCGCCGAGCATCTGGACGTCTCGCCCGAGGATTTCGCGGCGCGGTTCGCGGAGATAGGCTCGCTCGTCGACACGATTGAGGCGCTGCGCGGACAGGGCGATACGCTGCACGGGCCGGGCAAGACGATGGACCTGCTCGACCTCGAGAAGCCGGGGCCGCTCGATCAGTTCATTGCAGGCAACGAGCTGCTCGATCCCGAAGACGCCGACGGCTTTTTCGAGCCGCTGCATAAGCGGGGCCTGCGGATGCGCTGGCGGGAAGGACTGTCGCGGCTGCGAGGCCGCAGACGGCGCAGGAGGCAGCGCAAGAAGCAGCGGTAAGCCCGGTCAGGGCCGCAGGATCAGCGTATCGCCCTCGACGCGCCAGCTTTTCAGCGTCCGCAGGAAACGCATACCGAGAAGGTTGGTGGTGAGCGCGCCTTCGTTGATGCTGGCGGGCACGTCGCGGAGCGTAACATCGCCAATCGTCAGTTCGCCAAGCCGGACGCCGGCAGTGCGGACCATGCCGTTCGCGGTGTCGGCCATGCCGTCGAAGCGGAGCGTATCGGGGCTGAACCCGGCGCGCGCGGCGGTTTCCATCGTGAGCACGATGTCGGTGGCGCCGGTATCCACCATGAACAGCGCGCTTGTCCCGTTGATCGTGCCGCGCACGTAGAAATGCCCGTCCTCGCGCGCGGTGAGCAGCATTTCGTCGCCCTCGGTGCGTGGGCTGGCCGGATCGAGCGCGCCGCGGATCTGGGGCCACTGCGTGACGAGGAAGATGAGGCCGCCGAAGATGAGGATCCACGAGAGCGCCATCTTCAGCGTTTTCGCCGCGCCGATCTCGCGGAGACGTGGAATGAGGCTCATCAGGATGAGGACGGCAAAGCCGACCGAGCTTATGAGCGCGCCCTTCTCGCCCGTGCTCAACCCTTCGAACATGCCTTAAAGCTCCACCGTCAGCATATCGTACCCCGGCTCGACACCCTGCGGCAACGCCTTGGCAAGGCTGGCATAATCCATGCT
>JACFNY010000600.1 GCA_019454625.1 Sphingomonadaceae bacterium | reverse complement strand
GGTTGTCGACGATCTCGACATCCCCGAGATTTCCTACGACACGGCGCCGGCGGCGCCGGCCGGCCCGTTCGACGATTTCGAGGCCGAGTTCGCCGACGTGTTCGGTGACATCGCCAGAAGCGAACCGTCGCCGGCGGCGGCATCTGCCGCGACGATGGCGACGGCGGCAGCGGCGGCGGTGGCGGCGCGCCCGGCGCCCGCGCCGGACATGCAGCCCTACGTGCTCGACGACGCGCAGTGGCAGGCGGCGCAGGACTTTCCCGAGTCCGACCTCGACTACGAGAGCGATCTGGAAAAGGAGATTTCGAGCTCCATCTACGACGATGACGAGGCGCGGCCCGCGCCGCGCCGTCGCGGCGTGCTGGTCGCGGCCGCGATCGCCGGCATCGCCGTTCTCGGTGGGCTCGGCGTTTTCGGAATGTCGATGTTCGGCGGCGGCTCCGACGCGCCTGCGCTGGTGAAGGCCGACACCGACCCGATGAAGGTGCGACCGGAAAACCCCGGCGGCACCACGGTTCCGAACCAGAACAGCGAAGTCTACCAGCGGGTGGCCGGCGGCGCGCCCGATGCGGCGCCCGCGCAGGAAACGCTGATCACCTCGGTCGAGGAGCCGGTCGACGTCGCCGCGCGCACCGCGCCGGCGCAGGAGCCGGCCATGCTCGCGCCCGGCATCGACGACGGGACCGATATCGGGGCCGATATCGGGCAAGTGAAGTCGGAGGACCGGATCGAGCCGGAGAGCGCGTCGTCGCTCGCGGCCGAGGAAACCGCGATGGTGACGCCGCGCCGGGTTCGCACCATGGTCGTCCGTCCGGACGGCACCATGGTGCCGCGCGAGGAGATCGAGCCCGCTCCGGCCGCCGAACCCGCCATTGCCGAGCAGCCTCTCGCCGCCGCGCCGTTGCAGCCGGCCGAAGCCGACGACGGCCCGACCGTCGATACGCCGCAGACCGTAGCCGTCGTCCCGACCCAGCGTGTCGAGCCGCAGACGCCCGCGCGTCCCGCCGCGCCCGCGCCGCAGCCGGCGGCGCAGCAACCGGCGACCCAGCGGCCGGCGGCTCCTGCCCCCGCTCCGGCGGCCGCGCCCGTGGCGGCC
>JACFNY010000599.1 GCA_019454625.1 Sphingomonadaceae bacterium | reverse complement strand
CCTTCTTGGATGTTTGGAATCGTCTAGATTGAGGCAAGCCGGGCGGGGGGCCACCCGCCCGGCTGCCGGTTGTCGGATCGAACACTTCGGAGCCTTTTGGGCTGCGGGGAGCGGGATCGCGACCGGCTTCTTCCTCAGGCCCGCATGGTTGCATGAACGTTTGGGTTCGGATCCAAGACGGGGACGACGAAGATGAACGATCCTAGCATGATTTGCGCCGGCATCGATGTCGCGAAGGACAAGCTCGACATCGCTCTTCATCCCGGCGGCCGGCATTTGGAGGTTTCCTACGACGCGGGCGGGCTGAAGCGGCTCGACGCCTTTCTGGCCGAGCACGGTGTCGGGCGGGTCGGCTTCGAGGCCTCGGGCGGCTATGAATGGCGACTGCTGGTGCATCTGCGCGCCTCGCCGGTGGCGGCGGCGCGCTTCCAGCCGGCCCAGATCCGCCACTTCGCCAGGAGCAGGCTCAGGCTGGCCAAGAACGACAAGCTCGACGCGATGCTGATCGCCGCCTTCACCGCCAGCCTCGACGTCTTGCCGGCGCTGCCCGACGCCCGCTTCGATGCGCTCGGCGCCGAGTTGACCTATCTCGAGCAGCTCGAGGAACAGATCGCCCTGCTCAAGACCATGGCCGAGACGACCAGGACGCCGGCCCTCAAGCGCCTGCACGCGCAGGACATCGCCCGGCTGCGCAAGCGCCGCCAGGCCCGCATGCTGCTGATCGCCAGGCGTGTCGCAAAGCAGGCCGAACTCGCCCGGCGCCTCGCCTTGCTCGTCTCCGTCAAGGGCATCGGCCTGCGCACCGCGCTCGCACTCCTCATCCGCCTGCCCGAACTGGGCAGCCTCAGCCGCGAGGAGGCCGCAGCCCTTGCCGGCCTGGCTCCCTATGACGACGACAGCGGCAAACGGCGCGGGCGACGCCACGTCCGAAGCGGCCGCGCCAGGCTGCGCAAGAGCCTGTTCATGAGCGCCTTCACTGCATCGCGATGCAATCCAGACCTCAAGGCCGCCTATCTGCGGCTGCGCAACAACGGCAAGCATCACCTCCTCGCAACCATCGCCGTCGCCCGAAAGCTCGTCATCCTCACCAACACCATCCTC
>JACFNY010000065.1 GCA_019454625.1 Sphingomonadaceae bacterium | reverse complement strand
GCCCGCAAAAGGCGGCTGGACGCCGATCGGCACGGCGTTCGTCGCGATCGACATCATCGTGGTGCTGGCGTGCCTGTGGCTGCTGATGCGGCGAAGGGGCTGAGGTCGTTCTGTCGCCGCTGGCGGCATATGATCTTTGAGCAGATTCTCAACCGAAGCGTCGACCGGGTCGGCAGCAACGTGGCGTTACAACGCGTCTGCTTCAACATGGCCAATGCGCGCGCGTTGAAGCCTGCATTGTACGCCGCGTTGACATCGGATGAAGCCGGAGCTTGGCGTCGGCACCGTCACGCATCACGTGGAGGTGCACAGGCTCTCACGGATCGCCTTCGTTCGGGAAGAAATGAAAGCGATAACCCTATGCCGAAAAACGACGGGCACGGATGCCCTCTACTCCGCCACTCCCAGCAGCCCCTGCTCGTCACCCGCCTCGTTCGCGGCGGCAGCGAGCTTCGCTGACTTGCGCTTGTCGAAGGCATCCCACACGTCGGTCCATGAGCCCTTGGTGGCGGCCTTCGAATATTCGGTGGCGCGGGTTTCGAAGAAGTTGGCGTGCTCGACGCCGTTGAGAAGCGGCGTCAGCCACGGCAGCGGGTGCTCGTCGATCATATAGATCGGCTTCAGGCCGAGCTGGCCGAGCCGCCAGTCGGCGATGTAGCGCACGTATTTCTTGATGTCCTTGGGCGTCATGCCCGCCACCGGGCCCATCTCGAACACGAGGTCGATGAACGCGTCCTCGATACGCACCGTCTTCTGGCACATGTCCATAATGTCGTCCTTGACGGACGCGGTGAGGCAATCGCGTTCCTTCACGAAGGTGTGGAACAGCTTGATGATGCCCTCGCAGTGCAGCGACTCGTCGCGCACGCTCCACGAGACGATCTGCCCCATGCCCTTCATCTTGTTGAAGCGCGGGAAGTTCATCAGCATGGCGAAGCTGGCGAACAGCTGAAGCCCCTCGGTGAAGCCGCCGAACATGGCGAGCGTCTTGGCGATGTCCTCGTCGGTATCGACGCCGAAGGTGGCGAGATAGTCGTGCTTGTCCTTCATCTCCTTGTACTGGAGAAAGGCTGAATATTCGCTTTCGGGCATACCGATGGTGTCGAGCAGGTGGCTGTAGGCCGCGATGTGCACCGTCTCCATGTTGCTGAACGCGGTCAGCATCATCTTGATCTCGGTCGGCTTGAAGACGCGGCCGTACTTCTCGTGGTAGCAGTCCTGCACCTCGACGTCCGCCTGCGTGAAGAAGCGGAAGATCTGCGTGAGCAGGTTGCGCTCGTGGTCGGAGAGCTTCTGCGCCCAGTCGCGGCAGTCCTCGCCGAGCGGCACCTCCTCGGGCAGCCAGTGGAGCTGCTGCTGGCGTTTCCAGAAGTCGTAGGCCCACGGATATTCGAAAGGCTTGTAGACCTTGGAGGCTTGCAGAAGAGGCATCGCCGTTACTTTCTTGCTCGTGTGAACCGACGAAGAACCGGTTCGAATTCTACATGATTTCCCGCGATCAAAGTACCGCTTTGATCGAAACCCTTACTGGCAGGCCCCTACTGACAAGCGAGGCACTCGTCGTAGTCCTTCACCTCGACCTCGATCTGCTTGAGGTCGATGGTGTTGTCCGCCTCCACGCCGCCCGCGAAGCCGGCGCGCTGGATGGACTTGGAGCGGCAGTAGTAGAGCGACTTGATGCCTAGCTCCCACGCCCGGTAGTGCATCATCAGAAGGTCCCACTTCTCGATGTCCGCGGGCAGGAACAGGTTCAGGCTCTGCGCCTGGTCGATATAGGGCGTGCGGTCGCCGGCGAGCTCGAGCAGCCAGCGCTGGTCGATCTCGAACGCGGTGCGGAACGTCGCCTTCTCCTCGGGCGTGAGGAAGTCGAGGTGCTGCACCGATCCGCCGCGCTCAAGGATCGAGCTCCACACGCGGTCGCTGTTCTTCGCCTTCTCGTCGAGCAGCTTTTCGAGGTGCGGGTTCTTCACGGTGAAGCTGCCCGACAGCGTCTTGTGCGTGTAGATGTTCGCCGGGATCGGCTCGATGCACGCGGAGGTGCCGCCGCAGATGATGCTGATCGAGGCCGTCGGCGCGATCGCCATCTTGCACGAGAAGCGCTCCATCACGCCCATGTCCTCGGCGTCCGGGCAGGCGCCGCGCTCGGTGGCGAGCAACATCGAGGCCTCGTCCACCTGTGCGCGGATGTGGCGGAAGATCTTGAGATTCCACGATTTCGCCATCGCGCTTTCGAACGGGATCGAGCGCGCCTGCAGGAAGCTGTGGAAACCCATGACGCCGAGGCCGACGGAGCGCTCGCGCATCGCCGAATACTTGGCGCGCGCCATCTCGTCCGGCGCCCGCTCGATATAGTCGCCGAGCACGTTGTCGAGGAAGCGCATCACGTCCTCGATGAACGCCTTGTCCTTCGACCACTCGTCCCACGTTTCGAGGTTGAGGCTGGAGAGGCAGCAGACCGCCGTGCGGTCGTTGCCGTGCTGGTCGACGCCGGTCGGCAGCGTGATCTCCGAGCACAGGTTCGACGTCGTGACCTTGAGGCCCACGTCGCGCTGGTGCTTCGGCATCGCGTTGTTCACGTGATCAATGAAGATGATGTACGGCTCGCCCGTCGCCAGCCGGGTCTCGACCAGCTTCTGGAACAGCGCGCGCGCATCCACCTGACCCCGCCTGGAACCGTCCTTCGGGCTGACGAGATCGAAGGGAAGGCCATCTCGCACGGCCTCCATGAAGGCGTCGGTGACGAGGACGCCGTGATGGAGGTTCAAGGCCTTGCGGTTGAAATCACCGGAAGGCTTGCGGATTTCGAGGAACTCTTCGATCTCCGGGTGCGAGATGTCGAGGTAGCAAGCTGCGGATCCCCGCCTCAGCGATCCCTGGCTTATCGCCAGTGTCAGTGAATCCATGACGCGCACGAACGGGACGATGCCCGACGTCTTGCCGTTGAGGCCCACGGGCTCGCCGATGCCGCGCACATGGCCCCAGTAGGTGCCAATGCCGCCGCCCTTGGAGGCGAGCCAGACGTTCTCGTTCCACGTGCCGACGATGCCCTCGAGGCTGTCGGACACGCTGTTGAGGTAGCAGGAGATGGGCAGGCCGCGCCCGGTGCCGCCGTTCGAGAGCACGGGCGTCGCGGGCATGAACCACAGGCGCGAGATATAGTCGTACAGGCGCTGCGCGTGGGCGTCGTCGTCGGCGTAGGCCGCAGCGACGCGCGCGAACAGGTCCTGCGGCTTCTCGCCGGGCAGCAGGTAGCGGTCCTCGAGCGTCTCCCGGCCGAAATCGGTGAGGAGCGCGTCGCGGCCGTGGTCGATCTCGACGGCGTGCGCCTTCGCGCCGCGGGGGCGAACCGCCGCTGCAACGTCGTCGCCGTCAAGGGTCGCCGTATCCACGCCACTGAAATCCATCTGAGCCGACTCCCCTATGTTCCTGCTTCGTTCCAAATCCGTCAAGGGGTACTGCAGATATGGGGTAGCGGGTGTTTTCCGCAACGGATACGGGCGTTATCGCGCCGTCCCCGATATCCTCGCAATCCACAGGCCCCGGCGATGTCTCGCCGGACCCGAGGGGACAAACCGACCCTGCCCCGGGAAGCCATCGTTTCCCGTGTGACACAAGCTGTTGTGGTGACCCCCCGGTCCCAGAACCAGACTTTGTGGTGAAGCTGCGACTAACGCAAGGGGGTTTTTACACTATTTAAGTTTTTGTGACGAGATCAGGCACTTAGCTGAATCGCTTGAAGAATCCGTGCAAGACACTGGTGGACGAAGGCGTCCGGGCTGGCTAATCACCGCCCCCAAATCGGTCTTTTCGAGAGGGCTTTTGCATGGCGGTGATCCGCGAAGAAGACGTCATCGAGTCGGTCGCCGACGCGCTCCAGTACATCAGCTACTACCACCCCATGGACTATATCCGCGCGCTCGGGCGCGCGTATGAGCTGGAGCAGGGACCGGCCGCGAAGGACGCGATCGCGCAGATTCTCACCAACAGCCGCATGTGCGCCGAAGGCCACCGCCCGATCTGCCAGGACACGGGCATCGTCACCGCCTTCGTGAAGGTCGGTATGAACGTCCAGTGGCAAGCCACGAGAACCGTTCAGGAAATGGTCGATGAAGGTGTGCGCCGCGCTTATCTCCACCCGGAGAACCGCCTGCGCGCCTCGATCGTTGCGGACCCGGCGTTCTCGCGCAGGAACACGAAGGACAACACGCCCGCGGTCGTCCATATCGAGATGGTGCCCGGCGACACGGTGGAGATCACCGTCGCGGCGAAGGGCGGCGGCAGCGAGAACAAGTCCAAGTTCAAGATGCTGAACCCGAGCGACTCCATCGTCGACTGGGTGCTGGAGATGGTGCCGCAGATGGGCGCCGGCTGGTGCCCGCCCGGTATGCTCGGCATCGGCATCGGCGGCACGGCGGAAAAGGCCATGACGCTCGCCAAGGAATCGCTGATGGAAGCGATCGACATGGCGGAGCTGAAGGCGCGCGGACCTCAGAACGAGCTGGAAGAGCTGCGCATCGAGATCCACGACAAGGTGAACGCGCTCGGCATCGGCGCGCAGGGGCTCGGCGGGCTCGCCACCGTGCTCGACGTCAAGATTTACGACTGCCCGACGCACGCCGCCTCGAAGCCGATCGCGATGATCCCGAACTGCGCGGCGACGCGCCACGCGCACTTCGTGCTCGACGGCTCCGGCCCCGCCTATCTCGAAGCACCGAACCTCGCCGACTGGCCGAAGGTGGAATGGGCGCCCTCCAAGGAAGCGATCCGTGTAGACCTCGACACGCTGACGCCCGAGGTCGTGGCAAGCTGGAAGCCGGGCGACCGCCTGCTCCTCAATGGCAGGATGCTCACCGGCCGCGACGCCGCGCACAAGCGGATTCAGGACATGCTGGCGAAGGGCGAGCCGCTGCCGGTCGATTTCAGGGGCCGCGTGATCTACTACGTCGGGCCGGTCGACGCCGTGCGCGACGAGGCGGTCGGCCCCGCCGGCCCCACCACGGCGACGCGCATGGACAAGTTCACGCGGATGATGCTGGAGCAGGGCCTCATCGCCATGGTCGGCAAGGCCGAGCGCGGCCCCACGGCCATCGACGCGATCCGCGACCACAAGGCCGCCTACCTGATGGCGGTCGGCGGCGCGGCCTATCTCGTCTCCAAGGCGATCAAGTCCGCGAAGGTTCTCGCGTTCGAGGACCTCGGCATGGAGGCGATCTACGAGTTCGAGGTGCGCGACATGCCCGTCACCGTCGCGGTCGACGCGGCGGGCGAGAGCGTGCACCACCTCGCCCCGCTCGTCTGGCGCGAGAAGATCGCGAAGGAACGGCTGCTGGAGCCCGCCGAATAGCGCCGCGCGCACGCCGAACCGCTTTCGTGTCGAGGAACCCACGAAACGCAGCGATCGTTTCGCCCGTGTCCACAAGAAGGAGACAGCCATGTTCCGGCAGATCGCCACGGGAATCGGCGCGGCAGCGCTTATCGGCATTTCCGCGCCCGCCTTTGCGGATCGGGGTGCGACAGCGACGGAAATCGAAAAGATCGTCCCCGTGCTGAAAGCCGCGGGCTATGTCAGCTGGGAAGAGATCGAGCTGGACGACGACGGCCCCTACTTCGAGGTCGACGATGCGCGCAAGGCGGACGGCTCGAAGTGGGACGTGAAGCTCGGCACGACCGACTTCCAGATCGTGCGGGAGAAGAAGGACTGATGCGGGCAGGCCTCCGGGAAGTTTGCGTTTGAGCAGCGTATCCGCTGATCGGGGCCGCGTAAGACGGCCTGCGGGCGAACCGCTCTCCCCGCGCCTGTCCGACACGATCGCCGTCACGCGCGTGCTGTGCGTGCTCGGCATCGTCTATGTGCACGCGTGGACCGGCCTCGGCGGCGCCGAACTCGCCGCGGCGGCCGCCACCGGGCAGGGAATGCTTCGCCTCGTGCTGATGGAGGTGTTCGGCCGCAGCGCCGTGCCGTTGCTCGGCATGATCTCGGGCTATCTCGTCGCGGGCGCCGCGATCCGCTCGTGGCGCGCGTTCCTCGCCCGCAAGGCGCGCACGATCCTGCTGCCGATGGCGCTCTGGAACGCGCTCGCCATCCTGCTCGTCTCGGGAACGGCGTGGCTCGGCTTCCTGAAAGCGCCTGTCCCGGAAAGCCTCTGGTGGCTGATCGACGAGCTGTTCTCGATCCTGACCCCCAACCACATCAACGTGCAGACGCCGTTCCTGCGCGACCTGTTCGTCTGCATGGCGATGGCGCCGCTGCTGCTCCGGCTGCGCGGGCCGTGGCTGACGGGCGCGATCCTGCTCGTCGCCGCGTGGAGCGTGTCGAACTGGTTCTTTCCGCTGATGTTGCGGCCGCAGATCCTGCTGTTCTTCCTGCTCGGCATCGCCGCGCGCCGCCACGATCTCGGCGCGCGTATCGCCGGGGTGCCGTTCGCGGCGGCGCTCGCGCCGTTCGTCGCCGTCGCCGCGATCAAGCTGATCGTCAGCGTGCCCGTGCCCGGCGGCACGGTGATGTCGCCGCAGATCATGCCCCTCCTCGACCTCGGGCTCCGGCTCACCGCCGCGCTCGCGGTCGCGCGCGTCGCGTGGGGTCTGGCGGCACGGCCCGCGATGTTCCGCTGGCTCGAACCCTACGCCTTCTTCCTGTTCTGCTCGCACATGGTGCTGATCTGGCTGTCGACGCCGCTGTTCCTGGCGCTGACC
The DNA here is from genome assembly GCA_019454625.1 of Sphingomonadaceae bacterium. Lineage (GTDB taxonomy): Bacteria > Pseudomonadota > Alphaproteobacteria > Sphingomonadales > Sphingomonadaceae > Sphingosinicella. The sequence goes on along the minus strand of JACFNY010000065.1, from coordinate 2,050 downwards.
GGCCCGCTCGGGTCGCCCGCCTACCCGCTCCTCCTCGTCGTGCATCCGCTGCTCGCGCTCGGTTTCGCGCTCGGGCTCGGCCAGCTCCTCATGCTGTTCGCGCCGCGCGCGGCGGAGATTCTGAGCGGCGGGCGGCTGAAGGCGGAGCCCGCCGACATGCCCGCAACCCGCCCGGCATCCTGAAGACGCCGCAATCGCGAACAATTCTTGCCGAAGTACGGTGACGAGCGAGCCCCGGCCTGTATAAGATCAGGCAAACTCATTCGAAATCGAAATGCGAGGCGCGTGCACCACGACAACCTGATCCTCATCCTCGTCGGCGGCTTCGTGCTCGCCTTTCTGTTCGGAATGCTGGCGAACCGGCTGAGACTTTCGCCGATCGTCGGCTATCTTCTTGCCGGTGTCGCGGTCGGCCCCTTCACGCCCGGCTGGGTCGCCGATCTCTCGCTCGCGCCGCAGCTTGCCGAAATCGGCGTCATCCTGCTGATGTTCGGCGTCGGGCTGCATTTCTCTCCGAAGGAGCTGGTCCGCGTCCAGTCCATCGCGCTTCCCGGCGCCATCGCGCAGATCGCGGTCGCAACCGCGCTCGGCTGGGGCGTCGGGATGCTGATGGGGATGTCCGGGCCGGAAGCCGCGATCTTCGGATTCTCGCTTTCCGTCGCATCGACCGTGGTGCTGCTGCGCGCCATCGAAAGCCGCGGCCAGCTCAAGACGAGCATCGGACAGATCGCGGTCGGCTGGCTGCTCGTCGAGGACATGGTGATCATCGTCGCGCTCGTGCTGCTGCCATTGCTGGTCAACATGGGCGCGCACGACAGCGGCGCGGCGATCGCGCGGGAGATCATGTGGACGTTCGCGAAGATCGCCGCGTTCCTCGCGCTGATGTTCGTCGTCGGCGTGCGCGCCATGCCGACGATCCTCGTGTGGATCGCGCACACGCGCTCGCGCGAGCTGTTCACGCTCGGCGTCCTTTCCATCGCGCTCGGCATCGCGTGGCTCGCCTACGCGGTGTTCGGCGCCTCGTTCGCGCTCGGTGCCTTCGTGGCGGGTCTCGTGCTCAACAGCACGCCGCTCGGCCACAATGCCGCGGAGCGCTCGCTACCGCTGCGCGACGCCTTCGCCGTGCTGTTCTTCGTCTCGGTCGGGATGCTGTTCGATCCGGCGACGCTGGTCCGCGAGCCTATCGGCGTCTTCGCGACGCTGGCGATCATCCTCGTGGGCAAGTCGCTCGCGGCGATCGCCGTGACCAACCTGTTCGGCCGCAACCGGCGCGAAGGCCTCACCATCGCCGCCAGCCTCGCGCAGATCGGCGAGTTCTCGTTCATCCTCGCCGGCCTCGGCGTGACGCTCGAGCTGATCTCGCATGAGACGAACAACCTGATCCTTGCCGCCGCGCTGCTCTCGATCGCGCTCAACCCGTTCATGTTCAAGCTCGCGGACCGGCTGACGCGGGACATGGAATCGCCGCCCGAACCCGCGACCTGATCATTTCGCGCGCATCAGGTGCTCGGCGAGCGCCTGGTAGGCGGGCAACGAGGTCGGGTCGAAGTTCGCGTTCGCCGCCATCGGGTGCGAAGCGAACCGGGCGATGACCATTTCCGCCTTCGGATCGACGTAGATCGCCTGCCCGTGGATGCCGCGCGCGGTGTAGGCGCCGTGCGCGTTGTGGCTCACCCACCACTGGTTCCGGTAGCTCCAGCCCGGCAGCGTCGCATAGCCGGCCTTGGCGAAGTCTTCCTTGCGGGCACCGCGCACGATGTCCTCGATCGCCGCCGCCGGCACGATCTGCTTCCCGCCCATGCGCCCGCCGCGCCGCATCAGCTCGCCGAAGCGCGCGAGGTCGCGCAGCCGCGCGTTGAAGCCGCCGCCCGCGAACGGCGTGCCGACCGGGTCGACCTGGAAATAACCGTCGGCTTCCGCGCCCATCGGCGCCCAGATCCGCTCCGAAAGCTGTTCGGTGAAGGGCTTGCCGCCGACGCGCGAGACGATCCAGCCGAGCACGTCGGTGTTGACCGTGCGATAGGTGAACGCCTCGCCGTGGGCGCCCGCC
>JACFNY010000598.1 GCA_019454625.1 Sphingomonadaceae bacterium | reverse complement strand
CCGCCTCGTCATAGACCTCGATCCGCGTGGCGAGCGCGGCGCGGTCGCCGAGCATCAGGTCGCGGGCGATCCTCAGCGCCTGCGGCGGCTTCTGCGCGATCCTGCGCGCGGCGGCCAGCGCCGCGGCCTCCACCTCGCCCTCGGGCGCCACGTCGTAGATCATGCCGGCGGCTTTGGCCCGCTCGGCCGAGAAGCCTTCGCCCAGCCCGAGCAGCGCGAACGCCCGCTGGCGGCCGAGCAGCGCCGGGCCGAGCAGGCTCGACCCCGCCTCGGGCACCAGGCCGAGATCGACGAACGGGGTGCGGAACTCGGTGCGCGGGGTGGCGAGCGTGAGGTCGCAATGCAGGATCATCGTCGTGCCGATGCCGACCGCGATGCCGTCGACGCCGGAGACGATCGGCTTCTCGGCCTTGGCCAGCGCCATCAGGAAGTCGTAGACCTCGGTGCCGTGCTCGCCGCCGGTCGCCACCGCCATGAAGTCGGCGAGGTCGTTGCCGGACGAGAACGCGCCCGGCACGCCGAGGATCAGGTGGACGCGCACCGTCTCGTCGGCGTCGCCTTCCGTCAGCGCCTTCGCCATCGCCGCATACATCGCGCGGGTGATGGCGTTCTTCTTGTCCGGCCGGTTCATGCGCACGATCTGCACCGCGCCGTCGCGGGAAACCTCGATATGCTCGCTCATCGCCCGTCCCCCTTACAGCGCCAGCGCCGCGGCAGCGGCATCGAGGCTGTCCGCCCCTTCGATCACCCGGTTCCTCAGCGCGGCCGTTTCGTCGATCAGGTTCTCGGCGAAGAATCGGGCGAGCGCGACGCGGGCCTTGTCCTCGCCCGCCAGCGCGCCGCGAATAAGATAGGCCCCGCCCGCCGCCAGCGAGAACAGCCTGAGATAAGGCGTCGCCCCGGCCAGCGCCTCCCCGGTCCGGCCGTCGCCGAGCGCGGCGAGGAGATGATCGGTCGCGGCCCGGAGATCGTCGAGCGCGGCCGAAACCTTGTCGGCGGCGCGGCCGAAACCCTCGGCATTCGAGTTGCGCAGCGCCTCGACGTCGCCGCGCAGCTCGCCGATATAGGCGGCGACCGCCCCGCCGCCCGACAGCGGCAGCTTG
>JACFNY010000597.1 GCA_019454625.1 Sphingomonadaceae bacterium | reverse complement strand
GGATCATGGCCAGCCCCCGCCACCACCTGAGCCCAGATGCGCCGACCGCTTGACGCCGCCCAGAAGTTTTCGGGCATCACATCCAGCCCGAACAGCATGGCCAGCTCGTACATCGCTTCGCCCCGCGTCTTTGCCTGCAACCACATCGCATCGACCGCCATACCCTCCGATGCGCCGCGCGAAGCCGAATACCGCTTTTTGTTGAACTCCTCGGCCGTGTCCTTCGTCATGTACTTCGCGATGTACCTAGCGATGCGCGACGCCCGCCGCCCCGCCTCTTTCGACCGGAACTGGCGCATATGCACACCGCCCGGCGTGTCCACGCCCCTTTCCCCCCCGGTACCCCCGAGCGCGATGTACCAGAGCCGACGTAGCCGATTCACGGGAAGGAACGACGTCACCGCCGCATGCAGGTGAAGGTGCTCGCGATTCGACGGATGGCGCTCCAAAACCGCGATGAAGGACAGACGCTTCCCCGACGCCCGTTCATACAGGCGCAGGAACCGCGCCCAGTAGCCGAGCATTTCCTCCCGAGTGTTGCTTTTTTGCCGCGTGTTCAGGGTGAGCAGATGCGACACGCCAAGATTCTTAGCCAGATGCCTCACACGCGACTTCGCCCGCTGCCGAGCCCGCCGAACGCTATCCGGATCGAGCTCATCGCCCCGGACTCGCTTGCGACACGGAACGCCGAAGCCTTGCGTCCGCTCCCACCGCTCCCGCGCCCGCTCCCGATCCACGAACCCCGCGGACACCTCGAAGCCACCCGAGCGGAACCGCGTGACCTTTACCCGCCACGCCTCATCGAGCGCAGCGCCCGGAAGAGGGTCGAAAGGGACCGCCGCCCCATCCCGGTCGTTTTGCTCTATCCGATGCATGTCGAAGGCCCGCCAGCCTCGATTGCGGAACACACATCGCCGCACACTCCTATGGCACCCGAAGCCCTGAGGACCGCTAATCCTCGGGGCTTCACCTTTTCAGGGCCGGGAAATCCGCGCCCCGCCTCAGTCTATCGTTTTCCTGTCCTTATGTGTCCGTAGAACTAGTTTAGGCGGCCGCTGCGCGGCCGCCCGGCGCGCGCAGCGCGCGCATACGGGCCGCCGCGCC
>JACFNY010000064.1 GCA_019454625.1 Sphingomonadaceae bacterium | reverse complement strand
TATTCGGCATTATAAATGAACCATATTCACGCTTTTCGCGAAGAATATGAAATGGACGTGTCACATGGATGAGGTCGACCGCCAGATCGTCCGAATCATGCAGGAGGACGGCGGCATCAGCAGCGCCGCGCTCGGCGAGCGCGTGGGCGCGTCGGCGGCGTCGTGCTGGCGTCGCATCCGCAACCTCGAAAGCGAGGGCGTGCTCGGCCCGGTGGTGCGCCTCGTGAACCGCGATGCGGTCGGCAAGGGGCTCGATGTCGTCTGTCAGGTGCGCATCAAGTCGCACGAGCGCGGCGCCCGCGAGGAGTTCGAGGCGTGGGTGATGGCGCGCGAGGAGATCATGGAGTGCCTCTCCATGTCGGGTGAGTGGGACTACCAGCTCCGCGTCGTCGTGGCGGACGTGGGCGCCTACGAGGCGTTCCTGATGCGCAAGCTGCTCAACCACGCGTCGGTTGCGTCCACCGCCTCGCACTTCGCGCTGAAGCGGATCAAGTACACGACTGCCGTCCCGGTTTAGGCGTTCTGCGGCGCGCCGCCGGGATGATCCGCGTAGAAGCGGGCGATCACGGCGCAGACGATGAGCTGGATCTGGTGATAGATCAGCAGCGGCAGCATCAGCATCCCGACGAGCGGCGCCGCGAACAGCGCCGCGGCGATGGGAACGCCGCTCGCGAGGCTCTTGGTCGATCCGCAGAACATCAGCGCCACCTTGTCGGCGCGGGACATGCCGGTGAGGCGCGCCAGCCAGAGCGAGGCCAGCAGGACCGCGGCCAGCATCACGACGCTGAGCGCGGCGACGACCGCGAGGTCGAAGCCCGATACGCGCGACCACAGGCCGTCCACGACCGCCGCGCTGAACGCCGTGTAGACGACGAGCAGGATGGCTCCCCGGTCGACCTTGCCGAGGACGGCGGCATGGCGGGCGATGAACGCGGCGGTCAGCGGCCGCGACAGGTGTCCGGCGACGAAGGGGATGAGCACGGTGACGACGACGGAGCGGATCGCCGCGACCGTATCGAGGTCCCCGGTCGTGCCCTGCGTGTGGATGAGGATGCCGGCCAGAAGCGGCGTCAGGAACACGCCGATGACGTTCGAAAGCGAGGCGCTGCACACCGCCGCCGCGACGTTGCCGCCGCCGATCGATGTGAAGGCGATCGCCGACTGCACCGTGGCCGGCAGCACGACGTGGAACATGATGCCCGCCTTGATGTTCGCGCTGACGAGCGTCACGGGGGCGAGCGCGATCAGCAGCCCGATCGCCGGAAACACGAGATAGGTGAGGCCGAGAGCGGAGACGTGGAGCTTCACCGCGCCCGCGCCGCGGATGATCGCCTCGCGCGAGAGCTTCGCGCCGTGCAGGAAGAACAGCAGCATGATCGACGCCTTCGCGGCGCGGGCGAACGCGATTGCGGCCTCGCCCCGGCACGGCAGCACGGTCGCCGCGAGCACGGTCGCGACGAGCGCGATGGTGAACGCGTCGGGGCGCAGCTTGCCCATCATGCCGGTATCCTGATCCCTGTTTTCAGCGCCGTTCGCAGCGATGCCTGCGGCGATACCGCAGCGCCTAGCGGAGCGAGGCGTCCCCGCCAAGGGCCGGGCCCCTGTGAATTTCGGGCGCTACGCGGCGCTTGCGCACCGCGCGGGGCCTATTTCGCGACGTCGGATACCGTTTCGCCGACCGATTGCAGGTCCTTGCCCACGCCGCCGATTGTGTTGCACGCCGCGAGCAGCAACACCGCGGCCACCATCATGTAACGCATCTTGCCTCCAAAACCCTGTCCGGCCGGGATCCCGTGATCCCGATTTCTGCCCACTGTTTTCTAGGCAATTGTCGCCCCCCACGTGAACAGGGAATTTACGGGCGGCGGATGCCTGCGGCACGGCGCCCCACGTGACAAGCGGCCGCGATGCCCCTATCGGAGCGGGCATGATCGGGGGGCTGCGGAAAGGCTGGATACGGGAAGGCGTGGTCGCGGCCGCGCTGTTCCTGGTGTTGTTCGCCCGCATCCTCGTGCCCTCCGGCTACATGCCGGTCGCGACCGCGGACGGCGTCGTCGTCACGCTTTGCACCGGAAACGGCCCGGTCGAGGTCCTCCTCGATCTGGAGGGCGGGCACGTCCCCACGAAGCACGACTCCGGCATGGATGCGCCTTGCGCGTTCGCCGGTATGGGCGCGGGCGCGCTTGCCGCCGCGCCCGTGCTTGCGGTCCTCGTCGCGATCGACGCGGGCCGGACGTTCAGCCGCGCCGTTGCGGACCTCACGGTCCACCGCCTCGCGGCGCCCCCGCCGCCCGCGATCGGCCCGCCCGCGCGCGCCTGACGGCCCGCGGCGCATCGCCCGAACCTTGCCGCCGCTGATCGCGCGCCCGTTCCCGGGCGCCGGTCGGGGCCGTCCTCTCTGACCTTTCCGGACATTTCCGCCGGATGCCCGCGCCTTGCGCGGTGCCCGGCCGACAGGAGGACATATCGTGAAGGTTCTGTTTGCTGCCCTGCTCGCCGCCGCCGCCGCGCCTGCCCTTGCCGCGGATCCGAGCGATCCCGAGATCGTCGTCACCGGCAACAAGTTTTCCGGGGATTTCGGCGAAAAATCCGGCATTCCCATCGACCGTCTGCCGCAGAGCGTGCAGATCGTGACGGCGGACGAGATCGTCGAGAGCGGCGCCCGCTCGATCGGCGACCTGCTGCGCGGCGTGCCGGGCGCGAACGCGGGTTCGTCGCGCGTCAGCGCCTATCAGTCGTTCACGCTCAAGGTCCGCGGCTTCCTCGCCGACCAGATGCGCAACGGCATCCGCCAGCGCTACTACGAGGATGTTGACGCCTCCGCGCTTTCCAACATCGAGCGCGTCGAGGTGCTGAAGGGGCCGTCCGGCGTCCTCTACGGCCAGTCCGCCGTCGGCGGCATCATCAGCATCGTCACCAGGCGGCCGCAAGCCGAGCCGTTCACCACCTTCGCCGTCAATTTCGGCAACTTCGACCAGAAGCTCGTCTCGTTCGACATGACGGGCGGCGTCGCGCCAGGCCTGTCGATCCGCGCCACCGGCGAGGTCGAGCGCTCGAACACGTTCGTCGATTTCCAGGACATGGACCGCCTGAACGGCGGCCTCAGCCTGCATTACGCCGGCGAAGGCTTCAGCGCGAACCTCGTTGCCGAGTACACCGAGCGCAAGACGAGCCGCTATCCCGGCCTTCCCGTCGTCGGCACGGTCGCGTCGAACGGCGGCGAGCGTTTGCGGCGTGGCCTCAACCTCGGCGAGCCGGCCGCCGACAGACTGACCGCTGACGCGCCGCTGGTGCAGGCGTGGGTGGACGTGAAGCTGGCCGACGACTGGACGCTCACGCCGCGCATCCAGTACCAGGAGTTCAATTCGGCCTTCCTGCAAATCCGCCTGCGTGAGCCCGCCACGCCCACGATCATCAACCGCAACGGCCGCATCGGGCGCGAGGACGACGCGTACACGATCGCGCAGCTCGACCTTGCCGGGACGTTTAAAACCGGCCCGGTCACGCACGCGCTGCTCCTCGGCTACGAGTACGACCGCGAGCGGGGCCGCTTCACGCAGTATGCGCTCGACAACGTCACGCCGATCGACGTCACCGCGCCGGTCTACAACTACGATACGACCGCGCCCGCCACGACATTCGCGTTCGACAGCTTCTACGACATCGACGGGCACGCGCTGTATCTTCAGGACCGGATCGCACTCACCGATCGCTGGGATGTCGTTGCCGCCATCCGGCACAGCTGGGTGAAGGCTTCGGGCGGCGACTGGGGCGGACCTGCCGCCGATCGCACACCGGTCGAATCGACGATCTGGCAGATCGGCTCCACCTGGCGCTTCAGCGACCGGTTTTCGGTCTATGCCGGCTACAACACGGGCTTCGACGTCGAAAGCAGCGCCGGTGCGCGCGCGGCGGACGGAAAGCCGCTGAAGCCGGAGGAATCGAACCAGCTGGAGGCGGGCTTTCGTTTCCGGCACGGCGACTTCCGGGCAAGCCTTGCCGCGTTCCGCATCAAGCGCGTGAATGCGCTGACTGTCGATCTCGCCAATCCCGACTTCAGCATAAACGTCGGCGCGCAGCGCGTGCAGGGCGTTGAGCTGGAAGGCGAGTGGCAGCCCGCGCCGTGGTGGACGCTTTCGGCAGGCTATGCCCTGCTCGATTCGAAGATCACGCGCAGCAACGACGGCGACGAGGGGATGCGGCTCGGCGACGTTCCGCGGCATACGATCACCGCGCGCACCGCCGTTGCCGTCCCCGGAACGCCGCTCACGCTTCGGGCGGCGGTCAACCACGTGGGAAGTCGCCTTCTGGTGAACGGCAGCGGCGTCAGCCTTCCCGCCTACACCATCGCCGATGTCGGCGCCGGGCTGCGTGTGGGCCGCTTCACGATCGACGCGACGATCAGCAACCTGTTCGACAAGGTCTACTACACCGCCTCGGGCAACGGCTTCGCGGTCAATCCCGGCGATCCCCGGATGTTCGGCATCCGCGTCGGCATCGGCTTCTAGGGAAGGGGCGGAGCATGACGAAGACAAGGAGCGCCGGCGCCTACCGATCCGTGTGGCGCTGGCATTTCTACGCCGGGCTGTTTTCGGCGCCGCTGCTCATCGTGCTGACGCTGACGGGCGCGATCTACCTGTTCGACCGGGAGATCGACGGCTGGTGGAACCGCGATATGCAGACCGTTGCGCCGGACGGTGCGGCGTTGCCGCTCGCCGCGCAGGAAGCCGCGGTGCTGCGGGCGTTTCCGGACGCGGCTATCGGCAGGGTTCGCCTTCCGCACAGCAAGGCCGAGGCCGCCGTCTGGAACGCCCGGCTTCCGGACGGCACGATGCGCGATGTGTATCTCGACCCTTATCGCGGCGAGATCACCGGCGCGGCCGATCCGGCTCTTCAGCCGATGGCGATCATACGTGACCTTCACGGCAACCTGATGGGCGGGGACATTGGCAGCCATGTCGTCGAACTCGTCGCGTGCTGGACGCTGGTGATGCTGGCGACCGGCATCTGGCTCTGGTGGCCGCGACGCTGGAAGCTGCGCGGCGTGCTGGTGCTGCGGCTGTCGGCGAAGGGGCGGCGGTTCTGGCGCGACCTCCACGCTATCCCGGCCACGGTCAACGCGCTGCTCGTCGCGCTGCTGGTGCTGACCGGGCTGCCGTGGTCCGCCTTCTGGGGGCAGCAGTTCGCGCGTATCGGCGAGAGCGTGCCCTTCATCGCGCCTTCGCCGAACTTCAAGGCGCCGCCGACGATGAAGCCCGGCTCTACGGCGGACGAGCACGCCATGCACGATCCCGACGCCGCGAAGCTGCCGTGGACGATCCGCCAGATGCCCATGCCGCATGGCTCCGGCGACCACGGCGTCGGCATTGCCGAGATCGAGCAACTGCTTCCGCGCCTCCGCCGCGAGCGTTTCGGCGGCGGCGCGCGTATCTTCTACCCGTCCGGCCCCGGCGGCGTCTTCACGATCAGCTACGTGCCGGACAAGGCGAAAGGCCAGCGCACGATCCATGTCGATCCCGGCACGGGCGCGATTCTCGGCGACATCGGGTGGGAGAACTACAGCCCCGTCGCAAAGGCGGTGGAGTGGGGCGTGTCGCTCCACGTCGGCCGCGAATACGGACTTGGCAACCAACTCGCGAACCTTGTCGTGTGCCTCGTCCTCATAGGCGGCGTGATCGCGGGGATCGTCCTCTGGTGGCGCAGGCGTCCGGCCGGCGAACCGGCGGCGCCGGCCACCCATGCGGATGACCGGCTGCCGCCCGTCGTCGTGGGGATGATCGCGGCGCTGGCCGTGCTCTTCCCGCTCGTCGGCGCCTCGCTGCTGCTGGTGCTCGGCGGGCGGTGGCTCAGCCGTCGATATCGAGCCCGAGCGCCAGCCGCCCGCTGAGGTCCCGCTGCGCCGGGCCTTGCAGCGGATGGAAGCGCGCGCCCTGCACGTCGCGGAAGGCGCGCTCGATCCCGGCGCTCCGGTAGAAGGCCGCGCCGCCCGCGACCTCCAGCGCAAGCTCGGCGGTGCGGATCGCGGCCTGTCCGGCGACCGTTCGCCCGGTCATGATCGCATTCGTTGTCTCGGGACCGGGCATCGCGGTTTCCGCCGTGACGATCATCGCGGCGAGCGCCGTCTCGGCCGTCCAGAACGCAGTCTGCATCTCGCCCGTGAGGCTGATGAGACCGGCGTTTGCGGGTTTCGAACGGGCCATCGCCAGCGCCGCGTCGCGCGCGCCCTCGGCGACGCCCACGTAGGCGGAATAGATCAGCGGGAAGGCGATCATGCTGATGGTGTGGAACAGCGGATGCCACGTGCCCTGCGGCCGCCTGCCCGAGATGGCGGCGTCCGGCACGAACACGCCTTTCAGCTCCACGTCGTGCGATCCGGTGCCGCGCATCCCCATCACGTGCCACGTGTCGAGGATGCTGACGCCCTCCGCCTTGAACGGCACGGCGAAGTGCAGCACGGTCGGCCCGGCCTCGGGATCGTCGTAGACGGCGCTCGTCATCAGGAGGTCGCCCGCCGGAGAGCCGCTCGAGAAGATCTTGCGCGCGTCGATGCGAAAGCCGCCGTCCACCTTCGTGGCGGCACCGGCGCTTTTCAGCCAGTCCGAGCCGCCGCTCGACACGAGCACGAGGTTTTCCGCCGCGACGCGCCGCAGGAGCCCGTCGGTGGGTGCCTGCTGGTGCTTCCAGCGCCATGCTGCGGTCGCGACCAGATGGGCGTGCATCGAGAAGGCGAGGGCTGTGGAGCCGCAGCGCGTGCCGATCTGACGGATGACGCTGCAAAGCGTGCGGTAGTCGATGCCGCCGCCGCCGAGCTCGGCGGGGACGGGGGCGGCGAGAAGGCCTGCGTCGCGTAACTTTGCGAAGTTATCGACGACGAAGCTTTCTTCGGCGTCGTGGGCGGCAGCGGTGGCGGCGACGGCCTCGGCGATCTTTACGCCTGCCGCCGCCCAGTCGCGCGGGGTTTCCATTTTCAGAACCGGTGTTGCAGACATCGTCGTCATCTCCTCGTTGGGTGTCGACGCAACCGATCGCGTTTTCGGCGGGGCGCGGCCAGTTCAGCATCTGAATCGCCCCGGTACAGAATCTGAACTCGTCACCTGCGGTCGCTTCGCGGTAAAATCCGCCGCAAAGGAACCCGATCATGGCACAGACCACCTACGGCCAGTTCTGCCCCGTCGCGATGGCGGCGGAAATCCTCTGCACGCGCTGGACCGTCGTGCTGCTGCGCGAACTCATCGCCGGCGGCACCCGCTTCAACGACCTGCGCCGCGGCCTGCCCCGCATGTCGCCCGCGCTCCTCTCGCAGCGGCTGAAGGAGCTGGAGGCGGCGGGCATCATACACCGCCTGCCGTCCGCGCGCGATGCCGGCATCTTCGACTACCGGCTGACGGAGGCGGGCAAGGAGCTGGAACCGCTCGTCGAGGCGTTCGGCCTGTGGGGCCAGCGCTGGGTGGACAGCGCGCTTTCGCTCCAGCGCCTCGACGCGCCGCTGCTGATGTGGGACATGCGGCGCAACCTCGATCCGCGCCCGCTGCCGGAGCGGCGCACCGTCATCCAGTTCCGCTACCCCGAGCTTCCCGCGGACCGGCGCGCGTGGTGGCTGATGATCGAACCGGGCGCCGAGGTCGACCTCTGCTCGGTCGATCCCGGCTTCGATGTCGACCTCTACGTATCGACCGACCTGCGCACGATGACGGCGATCTGGATGGGCCACGACACGGTCGTCGCCGCCGTGGATGAAGAGCGGCTGCACCTGACCGGCGACCGCCGCCTCGCCGCGAACATGCACGCGTGGCTGGGCCGCAGCCCGTTCGCGAAGGTGCGGCGGGCGGCGTGACGTGTGCCGTCTTTCCTTGTCAATGCGCGGAAGGCGCCTTATTTCCGCAGGCGGTCAGAGGGTCGGACGGCCGCCGCGCCTCATGTTCGAAAGAACGGCGGGGAGGAAAGTCCGGGCTCCACGGATAGACGGTGCCGGGTAACGCCCGGCGGGGGCGACCCCAGGGACAGTGCCACAGAGAGCAGACCGCCTGACGGCTTCGGCCCGACGGCAAGGGTGAAAGGGTGCGGCAAGAGCGCACCGCGCGACCGGCAACGGAAGCGGCACGGCAAACCCCACCGGGAGCAAGACCGAATAGGGGCGGCGCATGGCTTATCCGGCCGGACCGCCCGGGTAGGTTGCTGGAGGCGGCGCGCGAGCGCCGTCCTAGAGGAATGGTCGTCGCCGCCTTTACGGGCGGTACAGAACCCGGCTTACAGACCCTCTGACCGTTAGAGTTGCCCTGTTTCAGATTGAATCGCTGAAGCCCCTCCTCTTCAGAGGGGTTTGGGAAGGAGCAGTGCCGCTCCTCGACGCCGGGCTTGTGGACGCGCCCCACCCCCAGCCCCTCCCCTGAAGGGGAGGTAAAGGTCAGAGCTTGAGCGGCGTGGACAAATTCCGCGCTCACCGGAATGGTTGATCTAGGGTGGCTAGCTGCCGCTTTATTTGGGCGAGATTCCGATCTCGAAATAGGCATTCATTCCGATTTCAGCAGCCTCTACCTGAATTTCTGCTGCAAGATCGAGGGACTTTTCCTTAAACGCGCTATAATTGTTGCCGCGTTCGCACATGTAGCTCAGGCTTAGCTGTCCCTTGCCGGTCGTGAGGTCATAGAACGCCCCTTCCAACCATTCTAAGGTGCGTCCCGCTTGATCAGCCCAATCGAAAACATCTTCAAGTGCCGAGGCGGGATAAAGGATGATACTGCCTGCTCGGATAGGGGCAAGGTCAATCGCAATTGCTTCATCGAGGATGACAGAGGTATCCATCCGGGCAGAGTATCCTTACCAACCTTTGTCAGCAATTCGGTCG
>JACFNY010000596.1 GCA_019454625.1 Sphingomonadaceae bacterium | reverse complement strand
GACTTCGCAAGCGACAAGGTGCAGCGACGTGCATACAGGACGAACCCGGTCGCGAGGGCCGGGTTCGTCGATGTGGTGATGGAAGCGCGTTCCGGAACGGACACGAGGAGAATGGCGCTCAGGCGCCATTCTCCGTGAACCGCCAAACCGGAACGCCCAGGCGGCGGGCCTTGTCGGCGAGGTTCTCGGTGATGCCTGAGCCGGGAAAGACGATCAGCCCGTAGGGCATGACCGAGAGCAGCTGGTCGTTGCGGCGGAACGGGGCAGCCTTGGCGTGCCGGTTCCAGTCCGGCTTGAAGGCGATCTGCGTGACCTTGCGGTTCTCGGCCCAGCAGGCGGCGATGCGCTCGGCGCCGCGCGGGCCGCCGCCATGAAGCAATACCATGTCGGGGTGCTTCTCGCGGGCCTTGTCGAGCGCCTCCCAGATCCGGTCGTGCTCGTTGCAGTCGAGCCCGCCGGAGAAGGCGATCTTGGTGCCGGCGGGGACCAGCACCTCGGTCTCGGCGCGGCGGCGCGCGGCGAGGAAGTCGCGGCTGTCGATGACGGCAGCGGTCATCGATTGATGGGACACCTTGGAGCCGGTACGAGGCCGCCATGCCGAGCCGGTCTGTGCCTCGTAGAGGTCGGCGGCCTCGTCGCGCATGATTTCCAGCACGTTTCGGCGTTCGATATAGGTGATGCCTTCGGCGGTGAGCCGCTCCAGCTCGACCGACTTCACCTCCGAGCCGTCCTGTTCGTTCTGGCTCGAGCGCTGCGCCTCCTCGTTGCGGTCGAGGTTGCGAGCGACGCGCTCGGCGGCACGATGGAAGACGTTGACGAAGGACCAGAGCAGGTCGTCGAGATCGGGTTCGAGCCTGGTGTCGCCGAGCATGCCGGCAAACGTCTCGACGATGCCGGCCAGACCGGACCGGATCACCGCGTCGTCGGGCAGCGGGCGTGGATCGGGCTCGTCCTGATGCGGACGATGGCCGTACATCTGGAGTTCCAGGATGACGCGGTCGGTCGGCGAGGAGGCGTGGTAAGGCTCGTAGGCGTCGTCGATAGGACGATCGTAGGTCTGGTCTGTCTCCGTCGGTTGCGGCCGCGCCCATCGCGGCCTGACAGCGCATCCC
>JACFNY010000595.1 GCA_019454625.1 Sphingomonadaceae bacterium | reverse complement strand
AATTTCGGGGATGGTGTCCAGCTCCACCGCACACGCGGTGCGCTGACCCGCATGATGCACGATGGTCGGCGAAGGCAATCCGGACTATCCTTCCGGCTTGATGCAACCACTCAAGGCCACCGTTCGGAATGGGCAGCTCGTCCTCGACGATCCGTCCACGGATCTTCCCGAGGGTGCTGAGGTTGAGCTTCTGCTCGTCGACGACGATTTCGACCATGAGGAACGAGCCCGCCTCGTTCAGGCCATCGAGGAAGGCGCCGAGGACATCGAGCGGGGCGACTACGTCGATGGGATAGAGTTCGCTAATCAACTCCTGGCGCGGCGTGAAGCTGCTTCTCGCTAAACACGCTCTTCGTCATATCGAGAGGAAGGAGGCGTGGTGGGCCGCGAACAGGCCTGCCGCTCCCGATCTTTTCGCGTGCGAGCTCCGCGACACGCTCGAACAGATCCGAACGACACCGGGATGCGGCATCGGTTGGCCAACGCCGCGGCGACCCGGTCTTCGCAGGATCCTGATGCCACGGACACAGAACCACATCTTCTTCGTCGCGGACGAAATGGCCCGTGTCGTTCACGTATTGGCGATCTGGGGTGCGGTAAGAGCGCGGATGCCGAGACTGTAGCCCCGGTGAAGGATCGGACCTTTTTTGCGCTATGGACGCGCGTCCGGCTCCCGCTCGATGGGGGACACCGCCCGGTCCACCGCGGTGCCGTTGATGCTGTTCGGATTCGCTCGACGGAATCGCGCCGCCCTCACCAGCGCCGCCGCGCGATCCCCCGAGAGGGCCAAGGCCTGAACCGAGAGGGCCTCTCGCTCTTCGGCGAGTCGGCCGCGAGGGAATCGCCCCGCGTGCTCTCCGATCGCCGTGAGCGCGTCCGCCGGGCGCCCACGCGCGAGCGCGGTGCGCGCCGTGTCGACGAGCGCGCGCTCCTCGCTCGGATCCCCGGCGGGCGAGCGTGCGACCGGTGTGCGTGCTGTCGTCGAAGACGAACGCGACGGAGCGAGCGGTGGATCCGCGGGCGGCTCGAGGCTCGGCCGATCGCTCGGCGCGATCATGGGCGGAGGAGGCGGGGGAGTCGCCGGCGCCCCGATGACGGGCGATGACGGGATGGTG
>JACFNY010000063.1 GCA_019454625.1 Sphingomonadaceae bacterium | reverse complement strand
GCGTTTGCTGCCGCGGCCGAACAGCTCGGCACGGCGCGGAGGGCGGCGGCGGAGCGGCTCGACCGCGCGATGGCGGCGGAGCTGCCGCCGCTGAAGCTCGAAGCGGCGAAGTTCCGCACGGTGGTGGAGACGCTGCCGGAGACGCAGTGGTCGGAGGCGGGCACGGACCGCGCGGAGTTCGAGATCGCGACCAATCCCGGCGCGCCGTTCGGGCCGCTCTCGAAGATCGCCAGCGGCGGCGAGCTTTCGCGCTTCATGCTGGCGCTGAAGGTGGCGCTTTCGGAGACGCGCGGGCAGGGCACGCTGATCTTCGACGAGATCGACCGCGGCGTCGGCGGCGCGACCGCGAGCGCCATCGGCGAGCGGCTGGCGCGGCTGGCGGAAGGCGCGCAGGTGCTGGTGGTGACGCACAGCCCGCAGGTGGCGGCGCGCGCGGCGCAGCAGTTCCGCATCGAAAAGGCCTCGGACGGCAAGGAGGCGCGCACGGCGGTGGTGCGTCTCGACGCGGCGGCGCGGCGCGAGGAGATCGCGCGGATGCTCTCGGGCGCCGAGATCACCGACGAGGCGCGGGCGCAGGCGGAAAGGCTCCTGGCGTGACGCGAACTCGAACATCTGGCGGGGGAGATCGCCCGGCACCGGCGCGCCTACTACGAGAACGATGCGCCGGAGATCAGCGACGCCGCGTTCGATGCGCTGGAAGCGCGCAACGCGGCGATCGAGGCGGCGTTTCCGCATCTGGTGCGCGCCGACAGCCCCTCGCGCAGCGTCGGCGCGGCCCCGGCGGGCGCGTTCGCCAAGGTTCCGCACGCAAAGCCGATGCTCAGCCTCGACAACGCGTTCAGCGACGAGGAGGTGGAGGATTTCGTCGGGCGCATCCGCCGCTACCTCAGGCTTGGCGCGGACGAGCCGGTGGCGCTGACGGCCGAGCCCAAGATCGACGGGCTGTCCTGTTCGCTGCGCTACGAGCGCGGCGTCTTCGTGCAGGCGGCGACGCGCGGCGACGGCAGCGTCGGCGAGGACGTGACCGCGAACGTCCGCACCATCGGCGACATCCCGGAGCGCCTGCCGACCGATACGCCCGTGTTCGAGGTGCGCGGTGAGGTTTACATGTCGAAGGCGGATTTCCTCGCGCTCAATGCCGAGCAGGAGCGGGCGGGCGGCAAGATCTTCGCGAACCCGCGCAACGCCGCGGCGGGCTCGCTGCGCCAGAAGGACGCGTCGATCACCGCGGCAAGGCCGCTCCGGTTCTTCGCGCACGGCTGGGGCGAGGTGACGGGGCTCCCGGCCGACACGCAGATGGCGGTGATGCAGGCGATCGCGGGCTGGGGAATCCCGGTCGATCCGCTGCTCGCGCCGGTGGAGGGGGCGGAGGGCGCGCTCGCGCACTACCGCGCCGTCGAGCACGCCCGCGCCGATCTCGGCTACGACATCGACGGCGTCGTCTACAAGGTGAACCGGCTCGACTGGCAGGAGCGGCTCGGCTTCGTCGCGCGCGCGCCGCGCTGGGCGCTGGCGCACAAGTTCCCGGCGGAGAAGGCCGAGACCACGCTCGAAGCCATCGACATCCAGGTCGGGCGCACCGGCAAGCTGACGCCGGTCGGGCGGCTGAAACCGGTGGGGGTGGGGGGCGTCATCGTCTCCAACGTCACGCTGCACAACGCCGACGAGATCGAGCGGCTGGGCGCGCGGCCCGGCGACCGCGTGCGCATCCAGCGCGCGGGCGACGTGATCCCGCAGATCGTCGAGAACATCACGCGGGACGAAGTGCGCCCGCCGTTCGTGTTTCCGCACGTGTGCCCCGAGTGCGGCTCGGCGGCGGAGCGCGCGCCGGGCGAGGTGGACTACCGCTGCACGGGCGGGCTTATCTGCCCGGCGCAGCGCGTCGAGCGGCTCAGGCACTTCGTGTCGCGGCGGGCGCTCGACATCGAGGGGCTGGGCGAGAAGAGCATCGTCGAGCTGTTCGCCGACGGGCTGCTCCAGTCCCCGGCGGACATCTTCCGACTGCACGCGCACGCCGACGCGCTGAAGGCGCGCGACGGGTGGGGCGAGCAGTCGGTCGCGAACCTCGTCGCCGCCATCGACGCGCGGCGGTCGCCGCCGCTCGACCGGCGCTACGCAAGCTGGGCCGCGTTCCGCGAGACGATCGACCGCGCGCTCGCGCGCCGCGCCGAGCTTTCGCCCGCGGTCGGCGAGACGGAGGACAAGTTCCTCGCGCGCGAGGCGAAGGAGCTGGCGGCGATCATCGAAACGCCCGGCGTCGGGCCGGAGGTCGCGCTGGCGCTCGTCGACTTCTTCGCCGAGCCGCATAACGCCGAGGCGGTCGCCGACCTGCTGCGCGAAGTTTCCCCTGCCGATGTCGTCCACGAAACGCGGGCGTCGCGCGTCAGCGGCAAGACGGTGGTGTTCACCGGCACGCTCGAGGCGCTGTCGCGCGACGAGGCGAAGGCGCAGGCGCTGTCGCTCGGCGCGAAGGTCGCGGGGTCGGTGTCGGCGAAGACAGACCTCGTCGTCGCCGGGCCGGGCGCGGGCTCCAAGCTCAAGAAGGCGGCGGATCTCGGCATCGAGGTGATCGACGAGGCCGCGTGGCTGGAGATCGTGCGGCAAAGCTGAGGCGTTGCGGCAAGAGCGCACAAGCCCGGTCCAGTCACATAGATGACGTTTTTTTATGGACATGGTAAAAACAGTTCGTAACCTGCTGGCGTTTCGGCAGAACCGGGGATCTGTTGGGCATGAGAGGCTTGGCTGCCGCCGCGACGCGCCCTGATCCGGGCGCGGTCGACGTCACGGCGAACGATCTGTACGGCGAGGGCCGCTGGCCCGAGGTGTTCGCGCGCCTGCGGCGCGAGGACCCCGTGCATTTCTGCCCCGACAGCTTCTACGGGCCGTACTGGTCGGTGACGCGCCATGCCGACATCGCGCATGTCGAGGCGCTGCCGCAGCTGTTCTCCTCGTCGTGGACGCACGGCGGCATCACCATCCTGCACAACGACCCCGACATCCAGCTGCCGATGTTCATCGCGATGGACCGGCCCGAGCACACGGCGATGCGGCGCACCGTCTCGCCCGCGTTCAGCCCGAGCGCGCTTTCCGACCATTCCGCCGCGATCCGCGCGCGCACCGCGGGGCTGCTCGACGGCCTGCCGGTCGGCGAGCCGTTCGACTGGGTGGACCGCGTTTCCACCGAACTCACCACGCAGATGCTGGCGACGCTGTTCGACTTCCCGTGGGAGGATCGCCGCCTGCTCGCGACATGGGCGAACTGGGCGGGCGATTTCCGCGCCGCGGTGAGCCCGGCGCTGCGCCGCAAGCGCCAGCGCGTCCTCCAGCAGATGGTCGACTATTTCGGTCGGCTGTGGATGGAGCGGCGCGACAAGGGGCTGGCGCCCGACCTCCTGTCGCGGATGATCCATTCGGACGCCATGTCCAACCTCAGGCCGCAGGAATTCTGCGGCAACCTGATGCTGCTGGTGATCGGCGGCAACGACACGACGCGCCACTCGATGACCGGGCTCGTCGTCGCGCTCGACCAGTTTCCCGAGAACCGGGCGCTGCTGGACGCGGACCGCGGGCTCGTCGTCAATGCCGTGTCGGAACTGATCCGCTGGCAGACGCCGCTGTCGCACATGCGGCGCACGGCGACGGAGGACACCGAGATCGGCGGCAAGGCGATCCGCAAGGGCGACAAGGTCGTGCTGTGGTACAACAGCGCGAACCGCGACGAGGCCGTGTTCGCCGATGCCGACCGCTTCGACGTGACCCGCCCGAACGCGCGCCGCCACCTCGCCTTCGGCTTCGGCATCCACCGCTGCGTCGGCGCCCGGCTTGCCGAGCTCCAGCTCTACATCCTCCTCGAGGAAATGCTGAACCGCGGGATGACGGTGACGCCGCTCCACGCGCCGATGCGGATCCCCTCGCCGTTCGCGAACGGCTACCGCAAACAGATGGTGACAGTCAGCCGTCCCCAGGGCTGAATGTCGATCCGCCCTAGCGTTTTGGAGCGCGTTACGCCCGGCGCCTTTTCCGTCATTCTCCGCTCGGCGGGTGAGGAAGGGAGGCTTCACTATGGCGACCAAGGCAGCGGCGGAGACCAGCGATCTCGCCGGACTCGACCCGGCGGATTACCGCTACTTCACCGAGCAGACATGGCCCGCGCTGTTCGCGCGGCTGCGCGCCGAGGACCCGGTGCATTGCTGCACCGAAGGCATGTTCGCGCCTTACTGGTCGGTGACGCGCTACAAGGACATCGTGCATGTCGAGGCGCTGCCCGACATCTACTCGTCGTCGTGGGAGTACGGCGGCATCACCGTGCTCGACGCGCTCGACCAGGAACTCAAGTTCCCCATGTTCATCGCGATGGACCGGCCGCAGCACACCGCCGAGCGCCGCGTGGTGGCGCCCGCCTTCACGCCGAGCGAGATGCAGCGGCTCGCAGGGCCGATCCGCGCGCGGACCGGCGCGCTGCTCGATGCGCTTCCGGCGGGCGAGACCTTCGACTGGGTGGACCGCGTGTCGATCGAACTCACCACGCAGATGCTCGCCATCCTGTTCGACTTCCCGTGGGAGGACCGGCGGCTGCTCACCAAGTGGTCGGACTGGGCGGGCGACGTGCAGGCGGCGGCCGATCCGGCGATGCGCGAGGAGCGCACGCGCATCCTCTACGAGATGGGCGCCTATTTCCACGGGCTCTGGCAGGAACGCCTGAACGCGCCGCCCGCGCCCGACCTGCTCTCGATGATGATCCATTCGGACGCCATGTCGAGGATGGACGAGCAGGAGTTCATCGGCAACCTCGTGCTGCTGATCGTCGGCGGCAACGACACGACGCGCAACTCGATGACCGGCCTCGTCCGCATCATGAACGAGTTTCCGGCCGAGTGGGCGAAGCTGAAGGCGGACCGCAGCCTCGTTCCCAACGCCGTCTCCGAACTGATCCGCTGGCAGACCCCGCTCGCGCACATGCGGCGCACGGCGAGGCAGGACACCGAGCTCGGCGGCAAGATCATCCGCAAGGGCGACAAGGTGGTGATGTGGTACATCTCCGCCAACCGCGACACGGAGGTCTTCGCCGACCCCGACCGGGTGGATTTCAGCCGCGAGAACGCGCGGCGGCACCTGTCGTTCGGCTACGGCATCCACCGCTGCGTCGGTGCGCGGCTGGCCGAGCTGCAACTCTCGATCCTCATGGAGGAAATGCTCGCGCGCGGCATGGACGTGGAAGCCGTGGCGCCGCCGGTGCGTGTGCCGTCGCCGTTCATCAACGGCTACAAGGAGCAGAAGGTTCGCATCACAAGGACTTAGGGCCGTATGTCGATCGGACCTAGTGCAAGCTATGCGCTCAGTGCATAGATGTTAGAATATTTCACCGGCTACTCGGTGATGTTGCGCTGCATCATATGTCTCCCTGTCGCCACAGACGGCGGCAAAACATGGAGGCAGACATGATCTACGCTTATGCGAAGGCCGCGACGATGGCTTTCCCGCAGGATGGGCAGACCGTGCAGCCGACCAAGCTTCGTGAAGCGCGCGGCCTCGCTGACCTGTTCAGCGAGCGCAGCCGCGACATGCAGCTGTTCCACGCCTGGCGCCCGTAACCGGACTGCGATCGGTTCAGGTTGAACCGACCTGAACCGTGAATCGCTGTCTAAACTCTTGATTAGAGCCTGATTCACGTTCGAGGTGGTTTCACCTCAAACGATCAGGCTCTAGGGGCCTCAGGCTTTCAGGAGCCGCAAGGTCGGCCACTCGCCGATGACGGTTCGGGAAACGGGCGTAACGCCGCATACGCGGTACGCCGCTTCCACCGCCTCGGCCTGACCCGCGAGCAACCCGGCGAGGACCAGCGTCCCGCCGGGGGCAAGCGCCGCCGAGACGGACGGCGCCATTTCAATGAGCGGCCCGGCGAGGATGTTCGCCACGACGAGATCGAACGGCCCGCGCGCGGCAAGCGCCGCATCTTCCAGACCATCGGCGACGTAGAGCGCGATCTCGCCGTGCGCCTCGCCGATGTTAACCATGTTTACTTCTGTATTCTCACGTGAAACCTTGATCGCGACGGGGTCGATGTCGCTCGCCGTGACGCGCGCCGTGGGCCACGCCTTCACGATGGCGAGCGCGAGGATCGCGGTTCCGGTGCCGAGATCAAGCGCATTCTGTGGGACGAAATCGAGCGCGTCGAGCGTCAGCAGGCAACCCGTCGTCGTCGCGTGCTGGCCGGTGCCGAAGGCGAGACCCGCCTCGATCTGAAGCCCGATGCGGCCCGGCGGGAGCGCATCGGCATCCGCCGCGGTATGGACGAAGAAGCGCCCGGCCTCGACGGGATCGAGCCCGGCCTGGCTCAGCGTCACCCAGTCCTCGTCTTCGAGCGCGACGAGCGTGTGCGCGCCCTTCGCGCTCGGCAGCAGGGCGGAGACCGCCTCGATCAGCGCCTGCGGCGGATGCTCCTCGGTGTAGACGTCGAGCTGCCAGTCGTCCGGGCGCGATTCATCGGGCTCGCTCGTCATGAGCACGGGAGGCGGATCGAAGTCGGCGAGGGCGGGGACGTCGCCGGTGAAAAGATCGGCCTCGGCGCGCTTGCAGGCGAAGGTGAGTTTCCAGGTCGTCATGCGAAGCGGAAATAGGGGGCGCCGCGGGCGGTTGCAACGTTTCGACGAACGGCTCTTGGCAGCGCCGGGGCCTGCCGCCATGCTGCGGGCGGACTGTTCCTGACGAGGCCGAAATCATGAAACTCCGCACGCTTCTGCCGATTCTGCTCGTTGGCGTCGCGGCCTGCGACTCCGCGAAAGCGCCGCCGAAGGCCGACTGGAAGGCGTTTTCCGACGCCTATATCGAGGCGACGTTCAAGGCCGATCCCTATTTCGCCGTCTATCAGGGGCGGCACGAGTACGACGGCATCCTGCCCGACTGGTCGAAGGCGGGGATCGACGCGGAGATCGCGCGGCTGAAGACGGCGCTTGCCGACGCGCAGGCGCTCGGCACATCGGGCTTCACGGACGCCGAACGCTTCGAACGCGACTATCTGATCGCCGTGACGCGCGGGAACCTTTTCTGGCTGGAAACGGCGCGCTGGCCCTACCGCAATCCCGCATTCTACACCGACAACGGGCTGGACCCGAACGTCTACGTGACGCGGCCCTACGCGGCGGCGGACGTGCGCCTGAAGGCGTTCGTGAAGTACGCGAACGCGCTGCCGAAGGCGGCGGAGCAGATCAAGGCGAACCTCGCCGGGCCGATGCCGCGCAGCTACATCGACTACGGCCTCGCCGCGTTCAACGGCTATGCCGACTATTTCGAGAAGGAGGTCATGATCGCCTTCGACGTGAAGGACGAAGCGCTCCAGAAGGAACTGGCCGCGGCGAGCGGCGTCGGCGCGAAGGCGATGCGCGACCTTGCCGCCTTCCTCGAAGGCAAGCGCGCCGGCCAGACCGAGGATTTCGTGCTGGGGCCGGAGGTGTTCGCGGCGATGGTGCGCGAGACGGAGGGCGTCGACATCGGCCTCGACGAACTGGAACGCATCGGCGAGGCGGACCTGAAGCGCAACCAGGCGGCGCTGAAATCCGCCTGCGACAAGCTCGCGCCCGGCAAGTCCATTCCGGACTGCATGGCGGTGGTGACGAGCGACAAGCCGGCGGACGGCCCGGTCGCGGAGGCGCGGCGCCAGCTTCCGGACCTGAAGGCGTTCCTGGTGAAGGCCGACCTCGTGTCGATTCCGGGCACGGAGGAGGCGCTCGTCGAGGAATCGCCGCCGTTCAACCGGCAGAACAGCGCCTACATCGACATCCCGGGGCCGTATGAGACGGGGCTGCCTTCCGTCTACTACATCTCGCCGCCCGATCCCTCGTGGCCGAAGGAGGTGCAGGACGGGTTCGTGCCCGGCAAGCTCGACCTCTTGTTCACCTCGGTGCACGAGGTGTGGCCGGGGCATTTCCTGAATTTCCTGCACGCGAACCGTGCGAAGTCGCAGTTCGGGAAGGTGTTTGTGGGCTACGCCTTCGCCGAAGGCTGGGCGCACTACACCGAGGAGATGATGTGGGAAGCGGGGCTGGGGAACGGCGACCCCGCGACGCACGTCGGCCAGCTTTCGAACGCGCTGCTGCGCGATTGCCGCTACCTTTCCGCGATCGGCATGCACGCGCGCGGCATGACGGTGGAGCAGTCCCGCCAGATGTTCCGCGACGAATGCTATCAGGACGAAGGCAACGCCCGCCAGCAATCGGCGCGCGGCACCTACGATCCCGCCTATCTCAACTACCCGATGGGCACGCTGCTGATCCGCAAGCTCCGCGAGGACTGGACCGCCTCACGCGGCGGCCGCACGGCGTGGAAGGCCTTCCACGACGAATTCCTCGGCTACGGCGGCCCGCCCATTCCGCTGGTCCGCAAGGCGATGATGAAGGAGGCCGGGGCGAAGGCGGTATTTTGAGGGGGGGCGGCTACTCCCGCACCTCGACGAAGCTGTCCAGCACCCGTTTCTCGCCCGCGTGATCGAAGGCGACTTCGAGCTTGTTGCCCTCGATGGCCTTGATCGTGCCGCTGCCGAATTTCTGGTGGAAGACGCGCATCCCCACGGAGAGGTCGCGGCGGGGGGCGGCGCCGACCGTTACCGAGACGGGTTTCGCCTCGATCTGCGTCGCGGCGCGGGTGGGGCGGCCGTAGGTCTGGGCGCGCTGCCAGCCGGGGCCGTGGCCGCGCCCGGCGGCGCGGTGGACGTCGGCGAAGGGGTCGCGCTCGTCGAGCGCGGCGCGCCAGAGCGAGGCGCCGCCGGAGAGCGAGGTCTCCGCCTCGATGTGCTCGCGCGGAAGCTCGCTCACGAAGCGTGAGGGGATGGACGAGGTCCACTGGCCGTAGACGCGGCGGTTCGCGGCGTGGAGGATGGTCGCTTCCTGCTTCGCGCGCGT
>JACFNY010000594.1:886-1116 GCA_019454625.1 Sphingomonadaceae bacterium | reverse complement strand
CTGCCGCCGCCCTCGATCATCATCCGCGTGTTCGTGGACGAGCTGCCCAAGCTCGCCTTCCACGGCTGGATCACCACCTACGAGATGCTGGTCGGCTACGCCCTGGCGGTGGCGATCGCGCTGCCGCTCGCGATCGCGATCACCGCGAGCGCGCGCTTCGACCGCTTCGTGATGCCGACCATGCTCTTCTTCCAGGTGGTGCCGAAGATCGCGATCGCGCCGCTCTTCCT
>JACFNY010000594.1:0-876 GCA_019454625.1 Sphingomonadaceae bacterium | reverse complement strand
GCCCAAGGTGCTGGTCGCGTTCCTGATCTCGTTCTTTCCGATCGTGATCGACGCCGCGGTGGGCCTGCGCTCGATGTCCGCGGAGATGAACGACCTCGCGCGCTCGATGGGCGCCACCCGCATGCAGGCGTTCCTGCAGTTCCGCCTCCCGACCAGCCTGCCGTACCTCTTCAGCGGCCTGAAGGTGGCGGCGACGCTCGCGATCGCCGGCGCGGTGGTGGGGGAGTTCGTGGGCGCCGACAAGGGGCTCGGGTACCTCCTGCTGGTGACCAACTCCAACCTCGAGACCCCGCTCATGTTCGCGACCATCCTGGCGCTGACGATCATCGGCCTGGTGTTCTTCTACGCCGTGGAGGTCCTGGAGAAGCTGCTCATCCCGTGGCACGTGAGCCATCGCGTGCGCGAGGATGCCGCCACGATGTAGCCGCCCGAAACCGCAACGCAACCCGACCGAAGGAGGAGGACCATGAAACTCGCAAGCAGCCTGATCGCCGCGCTGGCGCTCGCCGTGCTGGCCGCGCCGGCAGCGGCGCAGCAGAAGTTCCCGTTCCGCCTGAACTGGACGCTCTACGGCGAGCACGCGCCGTTCTTCGTCGCGCGCGACAAGGGCTTCTACAAGGAGGAGGGGCTGGACGTCGAGATCCAGGAAGGCAGCGGGTCGACCACCGTCGCGCAGCTGGTCGCGAACGGCACGAGCCCGGTCGCCTACGTCGACGCCGCCACGATGATGCGCGGCGTGCAGGCGGGCATGCCGATCCGCGCGGTGGGCGTGACGCTGCAGCAGAGCCCGATGGCCTTCATCTACCGCGCCGACGCGCCGCGGCCGACCAAGGTGGCGGAGATCAAGGGCAGCCGCATCGCGATCACCGCGGGCGA
>JACFNY010000593.1 GCA_019454625.1 Sphingomonadaceae bacterium | reverse complement strand
CGCCGCGCACGCCCATGGCGACGCCGACATCGGCCGCGGCCAGGGCGGGCGCGTCGTTGATGCCATCGCCCACCATGAGCGTCACCTGCCGGGCCTTCGAGCGGCGGACCGCGTCGACCTTTTCGCCCGGCGTGAGCCCGGCCAGCACGCGGTCAACGCCGAGGGCCGCGCCGACCGCACCGGCGATGGTCGGGTGGTCGCCCGTCACCATCACGACCTCGCCGACCCCGGCGCGCTTGAGGGCGCGGATCGCCCGTGGGGCCTCGGGGCGGATCGGGTCCTGGAGCACGAACGCCCCGGCGAGCTCGCCATCGACTTCGACGAAGACGCTGGAACCGCCCTCGCGCTGGATGCCGCGATAGAAGCGGCGGGCCGCGTCGGGGAGGCCGCCATCGCCCTTGAGCCAGGCGAACTTGCCGAGCCGCACGTGCCGGCCATCGACGATGCCCTCGATGCCGGCCCCGGGGCGTTCGCTTACGTTCGCCGGGATCGAGAGCGCGAGCCCCTGGTCGCGCGCGGCGCGCACGAGCGAGGCAGCCATCACGTGGGACGAGAGCTGATCGAGCGAGCCCGCGAGGCGCAGGATCTCGGTTTCCGGGATCGACCCGAACACGCCGATGCGGTCGACCACGGGCTCGCCGGCGGTCAGCGTGCCGGTCTTATCCATGTAGACGGCGCGGGCGCGGGCCATCACCTCGAGGGCGCCGCCGCCCTTCACCACGATGCCGCGCCTGGCCGCGCGCGAAACGCCGGAGACGATGGCGATGGGCGCCGCCAGGAGGAGCGGGCAGGGCGTGGCCACCACCACGACGGCGAGGGCGCGCTCGGGGGTGCCAGCCAGCACCCAGGCCAGCCCGGCAACGACCAGGGTTAGCGGCAGGAAGAACATGGCGTAGCGGTCGGCGAGCCGGACGAGCGGCGCCTTCGATTCCTGGGCGGCGCGTACCAGCCGGATGATGCCCGCATAGGTGCTCGCCTCGGCTGTCGCCGTGGCCCGGATGCGGAAGGGCGAGCCGGCGTTCACCACGCCGCTGGCCACGCGCTCGCCCATCCCGCGCTCCACCAGGCGGCTTTCGCCCGTGAGCGCCGATTCGTCGAGCACGGCCACGCCCTCGA
>JACFNY010000592.1 GCA_019454625.1 Sphingomonadaceae bacterium | reverse complement strand
GATGCGGGTCGGCGGCCTGCAGATCGTCGACGGGCACTACTACACGCAGCGCTCGCCCGCGATGGCCCAGCTTCCCAAGCTCTACGTGCGCGACGGGCTGGGCGGCGAGGATCGCCTGCTGCTCGATCCGGAAACGCTCACCGGCGCGGGCGGCGCGCACGTGGCGATGACGGGCTTCGCGCCTTCGCCCGACAACCGTCACGTGCTTTACGGGCTGGCCGAGGGCGGCTCGGAGCAGCCGACCCTGCACGTTCTGGACACGGCCAGCGGCCAGAACCTGCCGGAGACGATCGATCGCTCGATGTTCAGCTTCTTCACCTGGCAGCCCGACGGGCGCGCGTTCTTCTATTCGCGCCTGCAGGAGTTCCGCCCCGGCATGCCGGAAACCGCGCGCTTCGAGAACGGCCGCATCTACCGGCACGAGCTCGGCCGCCCGCTGGCGGAAGACCGCGCCATCGTCGGAATCGGCGTGAGCGATGCGCGCCTGCCGCTGCGCCCCACCGAGATACCGCTGCTGCTGACCTCTCCCGATTCGCGCTACGCCGTGGCGATCGTCTCGCCGGGAACCGATGCGCGGGTGCGGCTCTACGCCGCGCCGCTCGATCAGCTCGATGCCGAGGGCGGCGCGCCCTGGCGCGCGATTGCGGCCAGCTACGACGACGGGGTCGTGGCCGCCGATCTCGACAACTACCAGAGCTTCGGCCTGCGCGGCGACACGCTCTACGTCATATCGCGCGCGCGCTCGCCCGCTGGCGAGGTGCTCGCGATCGACCTGGCCGATCCCGATCTCGCCAAGGCGCAGGTCGTGCTTGCGCCCGGCGGGCTGCCGATCCATGACCTCGTGGTCGGGCCCGATGCGCTGTGGGTGGTGCGGATGGATGCGGGCGTGCAGCAGGCGCAGCGCCTGGCATTTTCCGAGGGCGCGACGCCCGCGGTGATCGAATTGCCGTTTGCCGCGAGCGTGTACGACATCATCGTCGATCACGGCCGCGGCGGTGCCGTGCTCGATGTCACGTCGTGGACGCGCATGCCGGCCTATCTGCACTACGACGCCGGGAGCGGCCGCAGCGCAATGGATACCTCGCTGCGGCCGGCCAGTCCGGGCGACCAGGCCGACG
>JACFNY010000591.1 GCA_019454625.1 Sphingomonadaceae bacterium | reverse complement strand
CTGTGGATGATCTGGTCGAGCATCCTCTATGCGGGGTTAGGCGCCGTCATCGGCATCGGCATCACGCTGCTGGGCACGCCGCTCTTTTGGCTGAGCCGCGGGAAATGACTTACCGCCCGGCCTTGGTGTCGTTGCGGACGGCGATCATCAGGTTCGATTCGTTCGGCCGGTGGCGATAGCCCACGCCGAAATCGAGCTTCGGCGCTTTTGCAAACATCTCCTTGAGCCTCGGCTGATAGGTGCCGGGAAAAATCCCCAAGGGATGGAGATAGTTGCCGAACGGATGGAACGTCCACTCGCCCGCCCTGAAGGCGCGGAGCGGAATGCCGGAATCGTCCTGCACGATGGTGCGGCTATGCGCGACGAGAAACTCGCGGATGGCGTCGAAGCCGCCGCCATGCATCAGATACGACGCGCTCTTGAGGAAGGCGTCGCCCGGCGCGAGCTTCTCGCAAAACGGCAGGAAGCCCGTCGCCTTCACGCCGGGATCCGAGAGATCGGTGCTGAAATAATAGAGCGTGCGCGACGTGCCGTCGGCATCCGCGAAATCGATCTTCACGCCGCTGCCGGCCTTGCCGAAGGCGCGGCCGTGCGCTGAGCGGTCGATCGGCTTCGTCGAGCCGTCGCTCTCCAGCCGGATCAGCGTGACGTCCTTGATCTCCTTGCCGGCGCGCGCGAGGAATACGTAGAGGATCGGCAGCGTGCCGGCGAGCTGCGTGCCGTCGTGAAGCTGCTCGCGCATGTGCCGGGTGATGAAGAAGCTGATGTTCAGGATCGTGCTCATCGAGGCGCGCAGATCGGCGAGCGAATAGCGCGTGCGCTCGTTGATCTCCGGAATCATACCGACCGCCTCGAGGCCCGCCAGCACATAGGTTCTGGCTTTCGGGAAGAAGGCGTCGGCATAGAGGAAATCCGGGCCGCTGAACGCGTAGAACAGCGTCGCTTGCGGATTGTTGAGGTTCGCCTTCGACCAGGCGCGCACCTTCCGGAGCTGGCCTTCGTCGAGCTTTCTCCACGCGCTGTCGAACGCCTGCGCATGCTGCTTCCATGCCGGGTCGTTCTCGTAG
>JACFNY010000590.1 GCA_019454625.1 Sphingomonadaceae bacterium | reverse complement strand
GTCGCGCCAAGCCTCGCCGTGCTTGCGCCGCCGCTCATCCGGCCTTCGACCCGTGAACGGGGAGAAGAGGCTGGCCGCGCGGGGTTCGCCAGCTGCCAAGGTCGAAGACGAGGCTCTGAACGAGCGGCAGCGTCCCTTCTCCCCGTTCACGGGGAGAACGGATGAGGGCAGCGCGGCCCTCTCCGGGCGGATCGCGACAATACGGCGGGGCGGCGCAAGGCCTTCCCGCTCCCGCCCGCCGGACCTATCTATGGCGCATGCAGCCACGCGACCTCCTCCACCCGCGCCCGGAAGGGCTCTATTGCCCGCCGGGCGATTTCTTCATCGACCCGGTGCGGCCGGTGGCGCGGGCGCTGGTCACCCACGGCCATTCCGACCACGCGCGGGCCGGCCACGGCCATGTGCTCGCGACGCGACAGACGCTCGACATCATGGCGCTGCGCTACGGCGAGGATTTCGCCGGCGCGACCCAGGCGGCCGGCTATGGCGAAGTCATCGCCGTCAACGGCGTGAAAGTGTCGTTCCACCCGGCCGGCCACGTGCTCGGCTCGGCGCAGATCGCCGTCGAGCATGGCGGCCTGCGTATCGTCGCCTCCGGCGATTACAAGCGCGCGCCCGACCCGACCTGCGCTCCGTTCGAGCCGGTCGCCTGCGACGTGTTCATCACCGAGGCGACATTCGGCCTGCCGGTGTTCACCCACCCGCCGGCCGGCGACGAGACGGCGAAGCTGCTGCGCTCGATGGCGAGCTTTCCCGAGCGCGCCCATCTCGTCGGGGCCTACGCGCTCGGCAAGGCGCAGCGGATGATCCGGCTGGCGCGCGAGGCCGGTCACGACGGGCCGATCCATATCCATGGCGCGCTGGCCAGGCTGTGCGCCTATTACGAATCGCAGGGTGTCGATCTCGGCCGGCTGGAACCGGCGACGCTCGATGCCGGCGCGAAAGACGACTTCGCCGGAGCGCTGGTGGTCGGCCCGCCCTCCGCCTTCGCCGACCGCTGGGCGCGGCGCTTTCCCGATCCGGTCTCGGCCTTCGCCTCGGGCTGGATGCGCATCCGCCAGCGCGTGCGCCAGCGCGGCGTCGAGCTGCCGCTGATCGTCTCCGACCATTGCGACTGGG
>JACFNY010000589.1 GCA_019454625.1 Sphingomonadaceae bacterium | reverse complement strand
CCCATGTATGTAGCCGTCAAGGGCGGCGAGGCCGCGATCGCCAATGCGCATCGGCTGATGGCCGATCGTCGCCGGGGCGACCGCGAGGTGCCGGCGCTGACAACCGAACAGATCGTCGGCCAGCTTTCGCTTTCGGTGGACCGGGTCATGGCGGAAGGCTCGCTCTACGATCCCGAACTGGCGGCGATGGCCATCCGGCAGGCGCGCGGCGACCTGATCGAGGCGATCTTCCTGCTGCGCGCCTATCGCACCACGCTGCCGCGCTTCGATACGGCTGCGATGCGCATCGAGCGGCGCGTGTCGGCGACCTACAAGGACATACCCGGCGGACAGCTGCTCGGCCCGACTTTCGACTACACGCATCGGCTTATCGACCCGGCGATGGCGGGCGACGAGCCGGTGGCCGAGCCTGAAAGGCGCCTGGATGCAGCCGAGGAGGAGTGTCCGCGCGTCAGCGACATTCTCGACGGTCAGGGGCTTATCGAACCGGATCGGCCAGACGATGCGGAACCCGCCGACCTGACGCGCGAGGCGACGAGCTATCCGGTCGGACGCGACCTGCGGCTGCAGGCGCTGGCGCGCGGCGACGAGGGGTTCCTGCTGGCGCTCGGCTATTCCACCCAGCGCGGCTATGGCCGCACGCACCCGTTCGTCGGCGAGATACGCATCGGCACGGTCGATGTGGAGGTGGAGGTTCCCGAACTCGGCTTCGCCGTCCGCATCGGCGCGGTGCGCGTCACGGAGTGTCAGATGGTTTCGCAGTTCACGGGCGGCGCCAAAGGGGAGACGGTGGATGACGGGGCTGCCGCGGGCGGTGCGAACATGCTTCCCCGCTTCACGCGCGGCTACGGCCTCGTCTTCGGCCAGTCCGAGCGCAAGGCCATGGCGATGAGCCTGGTCGACCGCGCCCTTCGCGCCGACGAGTTCGCCGAGCAACGGAGCGCGCCGGCGCAGGACGAGGAGTTCGTGCTGGAGCATTGCGACAATGTTCAGGCCACCGGCTTCGTCGAGCACCTCAAGCTGCCTCACTATGTCGACTTCCAGGCCGAGCTCGATCTGCTGCGCACGCTGCGGCGCGAGGCGAACGAGGCCGCCCGGGCGCGCACGTTCAGCGAGGCCGC
>JACFNY010000588.1 GCA_019454625.1 Sphingomonadaceae bacterium | reverse complement strand
CGGCGATGGTGTCGCCAATGTCGAGATCGACGCGCTTGTCGAGCACCATAAACGGTCGGGGAAGCTGGCGACGGTTACCGCCGTCCGGCCGTCCTCGCGCTTCGGAGAGCTCGATATTGTCGGCGACACGGTGAGCTCGTTCATCGAAAAGCCGCAAACCACGGAGGGCTGGATCAACGGCGGCTTTTTCGTGCTGAACAAAAAAGTCTTCGATGACGTCGGCGACGAGGAAAACATCACGCTGGAACAAGGCGTTCTCGAAAGCCTCGCGGCACGCCGGGAACTCAACGTCTACCGGCATACCGGCTTCTGGCAGTGCATGGATACCTACCGTGAGCTGTGCCTGCTCGAGGAATACTGGCAAAAGGGCAACGCTCCCTGGAAGACGTGGTGAACCGGATGGTCGACGCCGCGTTCTGGCAAGGCCGCCAGGTATTCATCACGGGCCATACGGGCTTCATGGGCGGATGGCTTGCGAGCCTGCTTCTCGGCCTCGGTGCGAAAGTCAGCGGCTATGCGCTCGCCCCTCAGGACGGATCCGGCTTTTTCGAGGCGACGGACCTCGGATCACGGTTGCAGGAATCGGTAATAGGGGATGTACGCGACACGGGCGCGCTCGAAGCCGCGCTCGTCGGGGCATCGCCAAGCGTCGTCTTCCATCTCGCCGCTCAACCGCTGGTACGGCGCGCCTATTCCGAGCCCGAGTTTACCTTCGGGACGAATGTCATGGGAACGGTGAACCTGCTTGAAGCCGTGCGGCGCTGCCCTTCCGTGAAGGCTGTTCTCGTGGTGACCACCGACAAGGTCTACGCGAACATGAACACGACGCACCCTTACTGCGAAACCGATCGTCTCGGGGGAAGGGAACCCTATAGCGCCAGCAAAGCCGCGGCTGAGATGGTCGTCGACGCGTATCGCCACAGCTACTTTGTTCCACCCGGAGCCGGCGACGGCGGCGTGGGCCTTGCGGCGATCCGCGCGGGGAATATCTTCGGCGGCGGCGATTGGGCAGCGGACAGGATCGTGCCCGACGCGGTGCGCAGCTTTCAGGCGGGCCGACCTCTGGTTCTCAGGAACCCGGCTTCAACGCGGCCGTGGCAGCATGTTCTCGATCCCCTGCCG
>JACFNY010000587.1 GCA_019454625.1 Sphingomonadaceae bacterium | reverse complement strand
GGAAACGACGGCCCTCGGCGCGGCCATGCTGGCGGCGGTCGGGTGCGGCCTGTTCGCCGATCTCGAGTCGGCGAGCGTGATGTGGCACGCCGAGCGCAGGTTTGAGCCGGCACTGGACGAGGAGGCGCGCAGCATGCGCAAGACGAACTGGGCGACGGCGGTGCGGCAGGTGATGGCGGGGCTTCCGCAATGACGAACATGCTCGCGATCATCCTGTCGTTCGCGGTGATCGCCGCTTTCGTCATCGGCAGCGGCGGCGTGTGGATCGCGCTGAAGCGCCCCGGCGAGCGCAAGAAGGGCCTGCTGATGGTGGGCGTCGCCATCGTCACGCTCGTCAACGTCTGGCTGCTCGCCGCCCCCGTACCCTGACATTTTGCTTCAGTTGCGGGGCGCGCGGCCCCGGCTAGACTCGCCGCCGCAACAGCGACGGGAGACGCGCGTGCGCCGATGGGGAGTGATCGCGGCCTGCCTGCTGGCGGCCGCCTGTGGCGGTACGGGCAAGAAGGCGACGCCGGTGGACGATGCGCGGCTGGCGGCGGCAGCCGACGAGCCGGGAAGCTGGCTGACGCACGGCGGCACCTACGAGGAGCAGCGCTACAGCCGACTCGACGCGATCAACGACGGGAACGTCGGCAAGCTCGGCCTTGCGTGGAGCCACGCGTTCGACACCAACCGGGGGCAGGAGGCGACGCCGATCGTGGCGGACGGCGTGCTCTACACGACCTCGGCGTGGTCCAAGGTCTACGCGTTCGACGCGAAGACCGGCACGCTCCTCTGGGAACACGACCCCGAGGTGCCGGGCGAGACGGGCTTCAAGGCGTGCTGCGACGTCGTGAACCGCGGCGTCGCGCTCTATGACGGCAAGGTCTATTCGGGAACGCTCGACGGCCGCCTGATCGCGCTCGACGCGAAGACGGGCGCGCTCGTCTGGAGCGAGGTCACGGTCGACCAGTCGAAGCCCTACACGATCACCGGTGCGCCGCGCATCGTGAAGGGCAGGGTGCTGATCGGCAACGGCGGCGCCGAATACGGCGTGCGCGGCTACGTCTCCGCCTATGATGCGAAGACGGGCAAGCCGGCGTGGCGCTTCTATACCGTGCCGCCCGGCCCCGGCGCGCCCGCC
>JACFNY010000586.1:572-1124 GCA_019454625.1 Sphingomonadaceae bacterium | reverse complement strand
GAGGCCCCCGAGGAACCGGTGCTCCTGTTCAGCCCGGCCGTGGCGCAGGAAGCGGCGCGCCGCTTCATCGCGGGGTTCCCCGGCCTCGTGACCTACGCGGTCAAGGCCAACCCCGCCGAGGAGCTGCTCACGAATCTAGCCGCGGCCGGGATCGCGGCCTTCGACTGCGCCTCGACGGTCGAGATCGACCTGATCCGGCGCCTCGTCCCCGGCGCGGCGATCCACTATCACAACCCGGTCCGCTCGCGCGCCGAGATCATCCCTGCGCGCGCGTGCGGCGTGCGCGCCTTCAGCGTCGATTCGCGTTCGGAGCTCGACAAGCTGGCCGAGTTGCTGCCCGCCGCCGGAACCGAGGTCTCGGTGCGCTTCAAGCTGCCGGTCAAGGGCGCGGCCTATGACTTCGGCTCGAAGTTCGGCGCCGGGCCGGACGAGGCGGCGGTGCTGCTGCGCGCTGCCGCGGCGCATGGCTTCACGCCCTCGCTGACCTTCCACCCCGGCACGCAATGCCTGCGCCCCGGCGCCTGGGAGGACTATATCGCCGCCGCCGCGCAT
>JACFNY010000586.1:0-562 GCA_019454625.1 Sphingomonadaceae bacterium | reverse complement strand
GGGGCTTCCCCTCCTGGCGCCGCATCGAGGACCAGCCCCGCCTCGACGCGATCTTCGCCGCCATCGCCGAGGCGACGGCAAGGGCCTTCGGCGAGGCCGCCCCCGTCCTCGTCTGCGAGCCGGGCCGCGCCCTGTCGGCCGAATCGATGGTGCTGGCAACGCGCGTGCGCGCGGTGCGTGACGGCGGCGACATCTTCCTGAACGACGGCATCTACGGCGCCATGGCCGAGATGGGCCAGCACGACATCGGCCCGGTCGAGCGCATCCGGGTGCTGCGCCCTGACGGCACCCCGCGCGAAGGCGCGCAGCAGGGGCGGGTGGTGTTCGGGCCGACCTGCGACTCGCTCGACCGGCTGCCGGGCATGGTGGCGCTTCCCGCCGACATCGCCGAGGGCGACCATGTGCTCTGGCGCGGCATGGGGGCCTATTCCGCGGCCACCGCAAGCCGCTTCAACGGCTTCTGCGACCTGCGGCTCGCCATGGTGCTCGACCTTTCGGCCTGAGGGGCCGGGGGGATCGCGGGAAATCGCATCCGACCGGCAGCGGCGTGATTCGTGTCACA
>JACFNY010000062.1:8427-8985 GCA_019454625.1 Sphingomonadaceae bacterium | reverse complement strand
CTCAGCCGGCGTACCAGCCGCCGTCGATCCAGAGTTCGGCGCCGGTCACGTACTTGGCCTCGTCGGACGCGAGGTAGAGCGAGCCGTAGGCGATGTCCTCGGGTTCGCCGACATTGCCCATCGGGATCGACGCCTTGATGGCGGCATCCTGCTCGGGCGTGATGTCGCCGAGGATGGGCGTGCGGATCTGCCCCGGGAAGATCGTGTTCACGCGGATGCCCTGCTTCGCGAACTCGAGCGCCGCGCCCTTGCTCATCACGCGCACCGCCGCCTTGCTCGCGTGATAGCTGAGCGCGTCCGGGCTGCCGATGAGGCCGTATAGCGACGAGATGTTGACGATTGCGGCGTTGCCGCTCTTCAGCAACTCCGGCGCGGCCGTGCGCATACCGAGAAACACGCCGGTCTGGTTGACGGCGATCATCCTGTCCCAGCCCTCGCGGGTTTCGGTGACGACGCCGCCCGGATGGAAGATGCCCGCGTTGTTGACGAGCGTGGTGAGCCCGCCGAATTCCGAAACCGCCCGCGCGACCGCGGCCTTCCACGATTCCTCGCTCGTCA
>JACFNY010000062.1:0-8417 GCA_019454625.1 Sphingomonadaceae bacterium | reverse complement strand
ACACCGCCTTGCCGCCCGCCGCCGCGATCTCGGCCACGACCTTGGCGCCGAGGTCTTCCTGGAGATCGCCGATGACCACCGCCGCGCCTTCGCGCGCGAACAGGCGCGCCTGCCCGGCCCCGAGTCCGCTTGCGGCGCCGGAAATGAGCGCGATCTTGCCTGCCAGTCTTGCCATCGAAATCTCCCCGGATTTTCGCGTGTTTCGCCGGAATGGACTTCCGAACGTCGAGACTCATTACAACACACTTGCTTGTTCATAACAAGAATATTAGTGTCCGCATCGAGATCGGG
This sequence comes from Sphingomonadaceae bacterium, assembly GCA_019454625.1. Classification (GTDB taxonomy): domain Bacteria; phylum Pseudomonadota; class Alphaproteobacteria; order Sphingomonadales; family Sphingomonadaceae; genus Sphingosinicella. Next base: position 8,126 of record JACFNY010000062.1, on the reverse strand, counting down.
AAGCGGGATCGAATCAACCGCGTTCGAATCCCCGAAGAAGAGCGCCTCAAGCGCCACTCGGTTCAACGATGCAAAGCAATGCCCCGCACGCGGGGCGCATGGGGAGGTCGTTATGAACAAGCATATCCAGAGAGCACTGCCGGTCCTGCTGGTTTCCACCAGCTTTGCGGCACTGACCCCGGCCCACGCGCAGGAGCAGACCAGCGTCGGCCTCGACGAGATCGTCGTCACCGCCCGCAAGCGCGCGGAAAACCTTCAGGACGTCAGCTCCTCGATCTCGGCTATGTCCGCGACCGAGCTTGCGCGCCGCTTCGACGTCGACGTGCGCGACTTCGCGAACAGCTCGCCGAACGTCGTCATCGACGACACGCAGCAGGGCCCGGGCGGCGTCGCCGCCGTCACCATCCGCGGCATCGGCGTCGCGGACGTCGAGAAGAGCGTCGACCCCGCGGTCGGCGTCGTCATCGACGACATTTACGTCGGCACCAGCACGGGCGGCCTCATCAAGGCGATCGACCTCGACCGGGTCGAGGTGCTGCGCGGTCCGCAGGGCACGCTGTTCGGCCGAAACGCCATCGGCGGCGTCATCAACCTCGCGCGCTCGCGCCCCACGCAGGAGCTGACCGGCAAGTTCCGCGGCACCTACGCCAACCACGATTCGCTCGATCTCGAAGGCCTCGTCAGCTTCGGCCTCAGCGATGCGATCGCGGTCAAGCTCACCGCCGCGCACCGCAAGTCCGACGGATACATGTACAACGCCACGTTCGGGAAGGACGGGCAGACGTCGGAGTTCACCGCGCTCGGCGTGCAGGTGCTGATCACGCCCACGGATAACCTGGAGTTCAGCTTCAGCTTCGACGACCAGAACACCAAGCAGGACCCGGGCCAGCTTCTCAACCTCGCGAAGTCCACGGACCTGTTCTGCGCCGTCTACGAGCAGTGCGCGCAGGGCGTCGGCGTGCCGCAGTCGGGCAGCCGCTACGTCTCGCTCGGCAACGGCCGCCTCGGCCGGAACGGCTTCTTCGACATGAACCTCGGCATCGCCAAGGCGAAGTGGGACATCTCCGACGATTTCGAGCTGCAATATATCTACGGCCGCCTCGAAACCGACGAGGACGCCTATCAGGACTGGGACGGCACCGCCCTCACCCTGTTCCACACGGACCGGCCCGCCCGCTACCATCAGGACACGCACGAACTGCGCCTGACGAAGGCCAACGGCCCGCTCACCTTCGTGGTCGGCGGCTACCTGTGGGATTCGGCCTACACGATCAACCTCGTCAGCTACATCGGCTTCGCCGTGCCGGACACGATCCTCGCCATCCCGCAGGACGTGCGGCAGACGACCAAGTCCTACGCGGGCTTCTTCGAGGCCGACTACCGCTTCACCGACGCGCTGAAGCTCACCGTCGGCGGGCGCTACACCAAGGACAAGAAGACGAGCGGCGTCCTCGACGGCACCTTCTCGACGTGGGACGACCCGCGCCGCGAAAGCTGGTCCAAGTTCACGCCCAAGGCCAGCCTCAGCTACGACGTGAACGACGACCTGATGGTCTACGGCCTGTTCTCGCGCGGCTACCGCGGCGGCGGCTTCAATGGCCGTCCCTCGACGCTGTCGGCGGCGACCGTTCCCTACGACCCGGAAACCGTCGACAACTTCGAGCTCGGCTTCAAGAGCGAGATGCTGGACCGCAGGCTGCGCCTCAACGTCTCGGCGTTCCTGATGAAGTACGACGACAAGCAGGAGGACGTCGACGTGCCGACGCCCGGCATCGGCACCGGCCGCGAGAACCGCACGCTGAACGCCGCCAGCGCCGAGATGAAGGGCATCGAGGCCGATCTCACGGCCCAGATCACCGAGAACTTCACGCTTTCGGCGAACCTCGGCTACCTCGACGCCAAGTACAAGGACTTCCTTGCCGACACCAACAATGACGGCGTCGTCGACGACAACAGCGCCCTCAAGCTGCGCCGCGCGCCGAAGTGGACGTGGGCGGTCTCGGCGAACTACGAGGCGGAGATCGGGCCGGGCACCGGCTGGATACAGGCGGACCTGCACTACCTCGGCGCGCACGAGATCACCTTCCTCAACAACCCCGCGTTCCACAACAAGGCGCAATACCTGATGGACGCATCGCTGAACTACCGTATCGACAGGACGCAGATCAGCGTGTTCGGCCGCAACCTCTTCAAGGAGGACGGCTGGACGATCGGCTATGACGCGCAGGGCCTGTGGAGCTACGGTGCGGCGCGTCCGTCGCGGACCTACGGCGTTTCCGTGACGCAGAGCTTCTGAACGAGGAAAGACCGGCACAGGTGCGCAAATCCTTCCCCCCCAAACCGCGTTCCTGGGTCGTCACCGGCGGATCGCGCGGCTTCGGCCGCGCGATCGCCGAACACGCGGCAGCGAAGGGAGACCGTGTCGCCATTCTCGCCAGAAACGGCAATGTCGAAGCCGTCGCGCGCGAGATCGGCGACACGGTCGTCGGGATCAGGGCGGACATCACGCGCCCCGACGCGCTTCGCGCCGCCGCCGAGCGGCTCGCGGCGGACTGGGGGCATATCGACGTTCTCGTGAACAACGCCGGGCTGCACCGCGGCGGCCTCGTCGACCAGATCGCGGAGGAGGACTGGCAGGCGGTCCTCTCGACGAACCTCTCCGGCCCCTTCGGCACGATCCGCGCCGTGCTGCCGCACATGGGCGCGGGCGGCTCCATCGTGAACGTCGGCGCCGTCGTCGGCTTCCGGGGCTTCCCGGGCGACAGCGCCTACGGCGCCTCGAAGGCGGGCCTTGCCGGCCTCACGCAGGTGCTCGCGGTCGAACTCGCCCGCCGCCAGATCCGCGTCAATCTCGTCGTGCCGGGCTTCGTCTCGACGGAAATGACCGCGGGCATCGACGAGAAGGCCCGCAAGAAGCTGCACCAGCGCATCCCGATGCGCCGCGAGGGGCGCCCGGAGGAGATCGCCGAGGTCGTCTGGTGGGTCGCCGGCTCCACCTACATGACCGGCTCCGTCATCACCACCGACGGCGGGCTCTCGTGTGCGCTCTAGAGGTTGCGGAGGCCCGCTTCTCCGAATGGATGCGGGACACGCACGGCATCGGCGGGGCAAGGCTCGGCCCGCGCCTCAGCGGCGGTAACGTCAATGTCACGCGCCTCGTCGAAAGCGACGCGGGCCGCTTCGTGCTCCGCCACGCGCCCGCCGAAACCGTCTCCGAGAAGGCCGCGGCGGGCATCGCGCGCGAATTCCGCATCGTCGAGGCGCTGACCGGCGTCGCGCGCGTGCCCCGCGCCGTCGGCTACTGCGCCGACGCGAGCATCATCGGCGCGCCGTTCGCGCTCACCGCCTTCGTGGACGGCACGGCCATCAGCACCGAACTCCCCGCCCCTTACGCGAACGACACGGCGACGATCGACCGCATCGGCGAGGAGCTCGTCGACGCGCTGGCCGAGGTGCACGTCGCGGACTGGAAGGTGCGCCTGCCCGCCGGGTTCGGCAAGCCGCAGAATTTCGTCCGCAGGCAGGTCGAGCGCTGGACCGCGATCCGCGAGGCCGACGCGGTGCGCGACCTGCCGCTGATGCGCGATCTCTCCGGCTGGCTTCTGGAGAACCTGCCGCCCGAGGGCCCGGCGGCGATCGTCCACAACGACTACCATCTCGACAACACGCTGTTCGACACGAACGCGCCGCGCCTCAATGCCATCATCGACTGGGAGATGGGCGCCGTCGGCCACCCGATGATCGACCTCGGCCTCGTGCTGATGTTCTGGGGCCGCCCGGACCGCGCCGACCTCGGCTTCGGCTTCGTGCAGAAGGTCTCGAACCGGCCGGGCGTCGTGTCCGCGCGCGCGCTCGCCGAACGCTGGAGCGCGCGCACCGGCTTCGACAGCGACGCGCTCGACTATTTCCGCTGCCTCGCCTTCTGGCGCCTCGCCGCGATGGTGGAGGGCGCCTACTGCCTCTACCGGCGCGGGCAGGTGGACACGCCCTATGCGCGCGGGCTCGAAGCCGATGTCCCCGCCCTGCTCCGCGAGGCGGCGGCGCTCGTCGACGGATCGAGGGGAGACCGATGAAAGCGACCATGATGCACCTGCCGATGACCGTGCAGATGATCATGCGGCACGGCGCGCGCATCCACGCCGACAGCGAGGTCGCCTCCTACGACGGCGAGCGCCTGCACACGGCGCGCTATGCCGAGATCGCGGAGCGCGCGGCACGGCTGGCGGGCGCCCTCCTCGCCCTCGGCGTGAGGGACGGGGACAGGGTCGCGACCTTCTGCTGGAACCACCAGGCGCACATGGAGGCCTATCTCGCCGTGCCCTCGCTCGGCGCGGTGCTGCACACGCTCAACATCCGCCTGTTCGCGGCGCAGGTCCGCTACATCGTCGAGCACGCCGAAGACACCGTGCTGATCGCCGACGCCTCGCTTCTCGAACAGCTTCGCGAGGTGCTGGCGGCCCCGACGCCGATCCGCCACCTGATCGTGGTCGGGGAGATGCCTGACGAGATCGCGTTCCCGGGCGCCGTTCACCGCTACGAGGACCTCCTCGCCGCCCACGATCCCCTCGATGTCTGGCCGGAGATCAAGAACGACGAAAGCGCGGCGGTCATTTGCTACACCACCGGCACGACCGGAAACCCGAAGGGCGTCGTCTACAGCCACAAGTCGATCTTCGTGCACAGCCTCGCCTCGATGGGCGCGGACACGTTCGCCGTCGCGCAGGCCGACCGCATCCTGCTGCTGCCGCCGATGTTCCACGCCAACGCGTGGGGCCTACCCTACACGGGCTGGTTCGCGGGCGCGCGCTTCGTGATGCCCGGCGCGCACCTCCAGCCCGATCACATCCGGCGGCTGATCGAGGACACCCGGCCGACCTTCACCGCGATGGTGCCGACGCTCGTCAACGACCTGCTCATGGCGCACCGGCGGCAACCGCTCGACATGTCCTCGTTCCGCGTCATCGTGTCGGGCGGCTCGGCCGTCTCGCCCGCGCTCATCGACAGGGTGCAAGAGACGTGGGGCCTGCCCGTTCTGCAAGGCTGGGGCATGACCGAAACCAGCCCGCTCTGCGCGCTCTCCGTCCCGCCGGTGGACACGCCGCCGGAGGAACAGGCGGTGTGGCGCGCCAAGAGCGGCCGCCCGGTGCCCGGCGTCGAGGTGCGCATCGTCGACGCCGCGGGCGAGACGGTTCCGAACGACGGCGAGAGCGTCGGCGAGCTCCAGCTTCGCGGCCCGTGGATCACCGGCGCCTACCACCGGCAGAACGCCGCCGACGCCGTGACCCCCGACGGCTGGCTCAGGACCGGCGATGTCGGCACCATCGACCCCCGGGGCTACGTGCAGATCACCGACCGCGCCAAGGACGTCATCAAGTCCGGCGGCGAATGGATCTCGTCGGTGGAGCTGGAAGCGCATCTCGCCGCGCACCCCGCCGTGATCGAGGCGGCGATCGTCGCCGTTCCCGATCCGCGCTGGGAGGAGCGGCCGCTCGCCGTCCTCGTCGCCGACGACGCCCCCGGAATCGACGCGCTTCGCGCCTATCTCGCCGAGCGTGTCGCGCGCTTCTGGGTGCCGGAATACTGGGCGTTCGTCGAGGCGCTGCCCAAGACCAGCGTCGGCAAGGTTGACAAGCTTGCGCTTCGCAAGCAAGCGGCACTCGGAGAAATCGTCTACAGGCGCTATCAGGATCGTTAGTCGCGCGAGGGCGATGACAACGGATGGGGCAGTAACGATGGCCGACAGCGCCGCGGCAAGGAAAACACCGAAGAAGACAACGGCAAGGAAGGCCGCCGCACGGAAAACCCCGGAAAAGGCGCCCGCCGAAGCCGCGCCGAAACGCACCCGCATGACGCAGGCGGAACGCAACGCCCGCTCGGCGAACCGGATGTACGAGGCGGCGATGCAGCTCATCGTCGAGCGCGGCACGCACAACACGACGCTGAAGGAGGTCGGCGAGCTTGCCGGTTACAGCCGCGGCCTCGCCGGAAACCGCTTCGGCTCCAAGGAAGCGCTGTTCAGCGCGCTCGTGGTGTATTTCAACAAGAAATGGGCGGCCGAGCTCTGGAAGTTCGTCGGCGGCCGCACCGGGCTCGCCGCCTTCTGCGCCGCGCTCGACGCGGTCGAGCACTATCTCGAGACCGAGCCGGTGAACATGAAGGCCATGTACACGCTGTGGTACGAATCGATCGGCAGCCACAACGAGGTGCGCGAGCGGCTCGCCGCGAACCACCGGGCTTATAAGCACGACGTCGAGCAATGGCTGCGCGAAGGCATCGAACAGGGATTCGTGCGGCCCTACATCAACCCGTCGCACATCTCCGTGCAGTTCCTCTCGTTCATCTCGGGCACGATCTACCAGTGGCTCGTCGACCCCGAAGCCATTGATATAAAACAGGCTTTCGCGGACTATCGGCAGATCACGCTCGACGCGATCACCGAGCGGCGCCGCGCGCCCCGCCCCTGACCGGACGGCGCCTTCTAAAACTTGCTAGCTTTAAACAAGTAAATGTTGCCGACCCTCTCCTTCTGGGTTAGCATGATGCCATCCTGAACATCCGGGAGTCGCCCGCAGCCGGAAGAGCCGGGGGCCACGGAGCATCACGCTGGGGAGGTTTCGAATGAAAGTCGGATTGTTGATGGTGTTCCAGAACTTCATGGATCAGACCTCTGACCGTGAAGCCTACGAACGCGACCTTGCCCTCGCCGATCTCGCCGAACCCCTCGGCTTCGACACGCTCGGCGGCGTCGAGCACCACTTTTCCAACTATGCGATGATGGCCGACAACGTCGAGTTCCTCGCCTACATGGCGGGCCGCACGAAGACGATCGGCCTGCTGACGGGCGCGGTGATCCTGCCGTGGAACGATCCGCTGCGCGTCGCGGAGAAGATGATCCTGCTCGATTACCTCAGCAAGGGCCGCGCGCTGTTCGGCATCGGCCGCGGCCTCGCGCGCCGCGAATACGACACGTTCGGCATCGACATGAACGAGGCGCGCGACCGCTTCGACGAATCCGCGGAGATGATCATCTCCGCGCTCGAAACCGGCGTCATCGAAGGCACCGGCCGCTACTACAAGCAGGCGAAGACGCCGCTCCGCCCTGCGCCCTACGCCAGCTTCAAGGACCGCTTCTACAGCGTCGCCATGTCGTCGGATTCCGTGCCGGTCTGCGCGCGCCTCGGCGCCAAGATGATGAGCTTCGCGCAGAAGCCGTGGGAGCAGATGGCGCCGCATTTCGACAGCTACCGCACGCTGTATCAGGAGCATCACGGCCGCCCCGCCCCCGCCCCGGTCTGCGTCGACTTCCTCGCCTGTGACGAAAGCGCGGACCGCGCCGAGGCGCTCGCCCGCGAGCACATGTCGAACTACTATCTCACCGTCATGCACCACTACGAGATGGCGGGCGACCAGTTCAAGAACCTGAAGGGCTACGGCGACTACGCCCAGAACGCCCAGATCCTGAAGGACATGGGCCAGGAAGCGGCGGGCAACGCCTTCGTCGACGTCAACACCTGGGGCACGCCGCAGCAGATCCTCGAGAAGCTCGAACGGCGCCGCCAGGCGCTCGGCGAGTTCGACCTGACCGTCCAGATCACCTACGGCGGCATGTCCGGCGAGAACGCGCAGAAGAGTATGAAGCTCTTCGCTGAAAAGGTGCTCCCGGAGCTGCACTCCTGGACGAACAGCAACGGCTGAGCCGACCGGGGACCCGCACGCCGATGACCCGCGAACTCGCGATCCTGCTCGACGACGCCGCTCTCGCCGGGGCGGGCCGCGGCATCTTCTTCATGGACGCCGCCGGCATCACGGCGGCCGACGTGAACCGCATGGCGACGCACGGGCGCGGCGTGATCAGCGCGTCCATGTCGCTTTCGCGGGCGTTCGCGCTCGGGATCGGCCGCATGGAGCGGGCGCGCGTGCGGCCGGATTGCCCGGCCTTCCTCGCCAGCGTCGAAGCCTCGGCGTGCTGCGAAACGGGCATTTCCGCGGAAGAAAGGGCGCTGACGCTGCGCACGCTCGGGCGGGCGGAGACAGCGCCCGGCGATCTCAAGTCGCCGGGGCATATCATGCCCGCGGTCGTGATGGAGAGCCGGAGCGTGCTCCCGGATTTCGGTCAGGCCATCGTC
>JACFNY010000585.1 GCA_019454625.1 Sphingomonadaceae bacterium | reverse complement strand
GGCAGGCCCGAATCGAGCGCGCCGGAAATCGAATCCAGTCGCATCGCGAGGGTTTCCACCAGCGGACGGATGCGGTCACGGCTCAGGGTGGTGATCTCGCCGGCCAGTTCGTTCATCGCCGCGAACACGTCGCCACCCTCGATTCCCGCCAGCTCGGCGCCGGGCGCGAGCATCTGTGGACTCTCGCCGCCACGGATCCCGATGCGCACGTCCGCGAGCAGGCCGCTGGCCTGGAGCTGGGCGACGCTGTCCACCGGAATCGGCCAGTCGCTGCGCAGCGCCAACTCGACCCGGTAGCGTGTGCCCTCGCCACGTTCGGGCACGATGTCCCGCACCTGGCCGATGCGAAAGCCCTGGTACAGCACCGGCGCACCGACGCGAACGCCGGTGACGTTGTCGAAATGGACGTGATAATCGGTGCTGGTGCCATGCTGGCCGGTGATCCGGAACAAGGTCGCCAACAGCAGCCCGAACGCGATCAGGGTCACCGCGCCCACCAGGGCGTAATTGAGGGTGTCGCGCTTCATCGCGATGCACTCCCGGGAGCATTCTTCAGTGTGCGCATGTCGGTCTCAGCCTTGTTCCTCGGTCAGCCGTCGCAGGTACTCGTCCACGTTCACTTCGACCTCGCGCGGACGCCGGTTCAGAAGATCCTGGATGCGCTCGTTGTCGGCAGCGCGAACCTCGGCCACGGTGCCGGTCATCAGCACCCGGCCCTGGTCGAGCACGGTGATGGTATCGGCAATCTTGAAGGCGGATTCAAGTTCGTGGGTGACCACGACGATGCTCATGCGCATCGCCCCGCGCAATTGCAGGATCAACTCGTCCAGCTCCGCCGAAACCACGGGATCGAGGCCGGCCGAGGGCTCGTCGAAGAACATCAGGCGTGGATCCATGACGATCGCCCGTGCCAGTGTCGCCCGCTTGACCATGCCGCCGGAAAGCTGGCTCGGCATCAGATCCTGGAAGCCGCCGAGATTGACCACTTCGAGCTTCAGCCGGCTCATGATGCGGATCGTGCTCTCGTCGAGCCGGGTGTGCTCGCGCAGCGGCAGGGCGACATTCTCGCCCACGGTCATCGAGGTGAACAGCGCGCCACCCTGGAAGCTGACGCCGATCCTGCGCCGC
>JACFNY010000584.1:797-1129 GCA_019454625.1 Sphingomonadaceae bacterium | reverse complement strand
ACGCGCGCGAGGCGTGATCGCACGCGAGGCGTGAGCGCCGCGCGGGAGATCTCTAGTCGTCGCGGCGGCGGTCCGGGCGACCGCGTAAGATGAGCCGCCATGAGCAATGAATCTTTGAGGGTCGAGCGCGCTGACGGGATCGCCGAGGTCATCCTCATCGGCCCCGGCAAGGGCAACGCGATGGGGCCGGCGTTCTTTCGAGAGCTGCCGGTGGTCTTCGATGCGCTCGATCGCGACGACGCGGTCCGCGCGATCATCGTGCGCGGAGAGGGCGGCATCTTCAGCTACGGGCTCGACCTGAAGGCGATGGCCCCGACGCTGATGCCGCTCCT
>JACFNY010000584.1:0-787 GCA_019454625.1 Sphingomonadaceae bacterium | reverse complement strand
CCGAGCTCCTCAGGCTCATCGGAGACTGGCAGCGCGGGTTCGACATGGTCGAGCGCTGCTCGAAGCCGGTGATCGCCGCCATCGCGGGGCCGTGCATCGGCTCCGGCACCGACCTCGCTGCTGCGTGCGACGTGCGTCTTTGCTCACGCGACGCGCGCTTCAGCGTGCGCGAGGTGAAGGTCGCGATCGTCGCCGACCTCGGGAGCCTGCAGCGGCTGCCGCGCATCATCGGGCAGGGCAACACGCGCGAGCTCGCGTTCACCGGTAAGGACATCGACGCCACGCGCGCCGAGAGGATCGGCCTCGTCAACGACGTGCTCGACGACGAGGCCGCGCTGCTACCTCGCGCGCGCGAGCTCGCGCACGAGATCGCGCGAAACCCGCCGCTCGTCGTTCAGGGCATAAAGCAAGTGCTCGCCCACGGCGACGAGCAGCGCATCCGCGACGGCGAGCGGTTCGTCGCGGTCTGGAACGCGGCGTTCCTCGCCTCGCACGACCTCTCCGAAGCCATGTCGGCGTTCATGGAGCGACGGCCGCCCCGCTTTACAGGCCGCTGACCGCAAAGACGCGCGTCCACGCAGCGCGTAAGTAACGGCGGCGGTAACGCTAGCGAAGCCGCGCGAGCAGCTCAGGCCTTGTCTTCGGGCTTCTTCGCGTCGGGAGCGGTCGCGCTGTACCCCTCGGGGTGGATCGGGAACGCAGGCGTGCCGAGGCGCCGCCGGACGCGCTTGTTGAATTTGCCGCTGCGGGCCGCTTTGCGACCACGAATACGCTCCACCTTCTGAGT
>JACFNY010000583.1 GCA_019454625.1 Sphingomonadaceae bacterium | reverse complement strand
CGCCCGGGCCGGACGAAAGGGTGGAGGGGGTGTCGCTCATGATTCTGGCGTGGGTTCTCGTGTCCGGGATGCCGTGTCGGGCCGGGATGCCGTGTCGGGCCGGGGCGCGGCGGCGCCCGCCGGTTCGGCGGCCGCCATGGTTTCGATGATGGTGCGGAGCGCATGGAGCAGCGCGCCGCGCTCGTCGGGAGAGAAGCGTGCCAGCGCCTCGTCATAGACTTCCTGCGCGGTGGCCCGCAGGCCGCCGGCGACCTCGAGCGCCCGCGCGCTGAGCCGCACCAGCCGGGCGCGCCGGTCCCCGGGGTGGATGATGCGCTCGACCCAGCCGCCATCCTCCATCCGGTCGATCAGGCGCGAGATGCTGATCGGCTCGACGTCCATGCGTTCGGCAAGGGCGCGCTGCGTCAGCGGCCCTGCGCGGAAGATCACCACCAGAAGCCGCCACTGGGTCGCCGACAGCCCGTAGGCGGCAGAGCGCTGCTCGAAGCGGCGGCGGATCGCGCGCGACGCGTCGTGAAGGAGATGGCCCAGGCTGTCGGTCCGCTCGTTCATGGGCGGCACATATTATAAGCATGGGCAACTTTCAATGGGCAGAGAGGGACCGGCATGGAGAAACGGATGCCGGCTTTCCGGCCCCGTCGCCGCCCCGCCGCGAAGGCGAGGCGACGCGGATGTTCCATCGCGATTCCTCCGGGGGCGGGCGGCATGATCCGCCTGCGGTCGGCGGGCCGGCACGGATGTGCGGCTGGCCCCGGGGGCGCACCGCCCGCCCGGGCCGGTTCGGCGATCCGGCGTCGCCGGTCAGCCCTGCGGCGCGCGCAGCGCGGTCACCGCTTCGGCGGGCACCTCGTCCCCGCCATCGAGAACGAGAGTGATGGTGCCGCCGTGACTGCGAATCTCGGTGATCGTGGCGTAATGCCCGACAGGGCTTTCCCCGATCGCCTCGCCGTCGCGCCAGCTCTCGACGCTGAGGCCGTATCGGCCCTGCGGCAGCGGATTGCCGGCCGCGTCGCCGCCGAACCACAGGTAGGGGCCCGCCTGCGGCGGGATTTCCTCGCGTGCGATCACGCGCCCCCCCGTGTCGCGCACGACGAGGACCGCGCGGTCGGCCCCCGCCGCGGGGGCGGGCG
>JACFNY010000582.1 GCA_019454625.1 Sphingomonadaceae bacterium | reverse complement strand
AGCACGCCGACGCAGGAGAACATCGCACCGGAAATGAAGCCGTGGCTGACCATCTGCACCACCGCGCCCTGGATGCCGAGCTGCGCACCCGCCGAATTGCCGCCCTCCGGCGCGTGCATCAACAACACCGCCACGAAGGTGCCCAGGGTCACCAGACCCATGTGAGCGATGGAGGAATAGGCCACCAGTTTCTTCATGTCCGTCTGCACCACAGCCACCATGCCGACACCGACGATGGCGATGAGCGAGAAGGCGATCATCAACCAAGCATATTCGAGGCTGGCATCGGGCACGATCGGCAGCGAGAAGCGCAGGAAGCCATAGCAGCCGACCTTCAGCATGATCGCGGCCAGCACCACCGAACCGCCGGTTGGCGCCTCGACGTGCGCATCGGGCAACCAGGTGTGCACCGGGAACATCGGCACCTTGATCGCGAAGGCCATGAAGAAGGCGAAGAAGATCCAAGCCTGCTCGGTCGCCGACAGCGGCAGGGCATACATGTCGGCGAGCTGGAAGCTGCCACCCTTGAGATACAGGTAGATCAACGAGATCAGCAGGAACACCGATCCGAGGAAGGTGTAGAGGAAGAACTTCATCGTGGCGTAGACGCGACGCGGCCCGCCCCAGACGCCGATGATGAGGAACATCGGAATCAGCATGCCCTCGAAGAACAGGTAGAAGAGGATCGAATCCAGCGCGCAGAACACGCCGATCAGCAGGCCTTCGAGAATCAGGAAGGCGGCGTGGTACTGGGCGATGCGATCGGCGACCGAACGCCAGGCACCGACGAATACCAGGATCGAGACCGCAGTCGTCATCAACACCAGGGCCACCGCGATGCCATCCACGCCGAGGTGGTAGCGGATCGAATAGGCGCGGATCCAGTCGCTGTCCTGCACGAACTGCATCGCGGCCGTCGCATGATCGAAGCTGGTGAAGAGTTGCAGGCTGAGCAGGAAGGTCACGATCGTGATCGCGAGCGCAAACCAGCGCGAGGTCTCGGGACGTGCGGAAAACAGCAGCGTCGCCGCGCCGCCGAAGATCGGCAGCCAGATCAGCACATTCAGGAGGGAGTCGTTGGGCAGCATGGGGCGTCAGTCCTTTGTTCTTATCGCAGCGCCACGAGCAGC
>JACFNY010000581.1 GCA_019454625.1 Sphingomonadaceae bacterium | reverse complement strand
GGATGGACGCGGCGGGTCAGCCGGTGCCGGGGCAGCTCGCGCTGGCGCGGTTCCGGCTCTTTTACCGTGAGCCCGGGACGATGTTCTGGACGTTCGGGTTCCCGCTCGTCGTGTCGATCGTCCTCGGGATCGCCTTCCGTAACCGCGAGCCCGAGCCCGTCGTCGTCGCGGTCGAGGCGACGCCGGCGAGGATGGCGCGCGCGGATCGGGCGCGCGCCATCCTCGACGCCTCGCATGGGGTCGACGTGAAGACGCTCGCGCCAGACGAGGCGAGCGCGGCGCTACGGACCGGCAAGGTGAGCCTCGTCGTCTCGCCGACGGAGACTGGCTACGATTACCGCCTCGACCCGACGCGGCCGGAGAGCCGGCTCGCGCGCGTGGTGACCGACGACGTCTTGCAGCGCGGCGAAGGCCGCGGTGACGCGTACGTCGCCGCCGAGCGGATCGTCACGGAGCCTGGATCGAGGTACATCGATTTCCTCATTCCGGGCCTGATCGGCCTCGGGCTCATGTCGACCGGGCTTTGGGGCATCGGTTTCTCGCTCGCGGAGATGCGGACGAAGCGGCTCATCAAGCGCCTCACCGCGACGCCGATGCGCCGGAGCGATTTCCTCCTGTCGTTCCTCCTGGTGCGCGCCGCGTTGCTGCCGGTCGAGCTCGTCCCGCTCATCGCGTTCTCGAGCGTGATCTTCGACGTCGGCGTCCGCGGGAGCGTGATCGCGCTCGGCGCGACGGCGGTGGTCGGCGGCCTGAGCTTCGCGACGATCGGGCTCTTCCTCGCCTGCCGAGCCGACAACCCGCAGATCGTCAGCGGGCTGATAAACGTCGTCTCGTTCCCGATGTACCTCTGCTCGGGCGTGTTCTTCTCGTCGTCGCGCTTCCCCGACGCGCTCCAGCCGGTCATCCAGGTGCTCCCGCTGACGGCGCTGAATGACGCCCTCCGCGCGGTGATGATCGACGGCGCCTCGCTGAGCGACGTGATCGGAGAGCTCGCCTCGTGCGGGGCCTGGGGGATCGCGTCGTTCGCGCTGGCCGTCCGATACTTCAAGTGGCGCTGAGGCGCCGTCACGAGTCGGAGCGCGGGGCAGCCCCTGGAGAGGGGCGTCGCGCGCAACCGCTCGGCGCTAGAGAGCG
>JACFNY010000580.1 GCA_019454625.1 Sphingomonadaceae bacterium | reverse complement strand
ACTGCACAAGAAGGGACTTTTCTTGACCGGGTAGACCCCCGGCACAGCGGCCCCGCCCTCGTGCTGAATGTGGAGGCGTTCGCTGCAAATCTCGTTCGGCAGTTGCCTCGACCATGCATTGCCGCGCGCGTAGAGATACTTCGCGATGGAGAGCCTTCCGCTCGCATCAAAGCTCCTGGTCGCAATAATGGCGAGGTGATAGTCGAACGGCAACGCGAGGCGAAAGGCGCCAGCGATGCGTGAAGCAACCTTCAGCGACCCGCTCGACAAAGCCATCAAGCGCCATGCCCACGCGGTCGAGCAGCTGCGCAAGGTGGCGCATTATCATGATCGGGAGTGGATGGGCCGCGCGCCGACGGACAGCGAGAAGGAAGACTACAAGCAGCGCAGCCGTGCCGTGGTCGACAGCCTGCACAAGATATGCGCCTTCCCCTGCCCCGATTTTGCGACGCTGCGCCGGAAGGCGAAGTGGCTGGCGCTGTACCTCAAAGAGCAGTCGCTAGGCCAGTATGACGAGCGCGCGCTTGTGACGTCGATCCTCAACATGCCGAGGAAGGGCGATGTCGGTTAGCGAACGAAAGCTGCACGTCAAGCAGATTGCCGCCGAGCTGGGGTGCAGCGTCGAGACGGTGCGGCGCTACTGGCGCGAGGGCAAGCTGATGCGCTTCGGCGCCTACAAGCTCGACCGAACCTCGCCTATCCGCATGCCGCTCTCCGGCGTCCAGCGTTTCAAGCGGGAGTGCCGGTGATGGTTGCTCTACCCAAGCTGATTACCGTGAAGCAGCTCATCGCCAAGTTCGAGGAATTTGGCATGAAGGTGAACGATCGCGGCCTCAGGAAAATACCGCGCGCTGTCGGAGCGTGCCGCATTCTCGGGAAGGAAATGTTCTTCACCGAAGATGACGTTCGAAACCTGGTGGAGGCAATGAAGCCATGCCCCTCAAGCTCTACAAGCGCGGCGGTGTCTGGCACTACCGAGGCTCCGTTAACGGGCGGCGGTTACGCGGCTCTACTCGCACAGCGGACAAAGCGACAGCGCAGCGCATCGCCGCCGAAACGGAAGCGCGGGCGTGGAAACGTGATCTCGATGGACTCGGCGCAACGCTGAGGGTTTCCGACTGCGCCATCGTCTATC
>JACFNY010000579.1 GCA_019454625.1 Sphingomonadaceae bacterium | reverse complement strand
CCGAGCTACCGGCGCGAGGGCAAGGCCTATCTCACCATCGCCATCGGTTGCACCGGCGGTCGTCACCGGTCGGTTTTTGTTGCCGAACGCCTCGCCGAAGCGATAAGGGCCGCCGGCTATACGTTGAATATTGTGCACCGCGACATGAGCGGGCACAGCGAGGGCGTGGAGGCCGAAGGCTTCGCGCTCCCGGATCATGGAGAGAGACTGCCCGCATGATCGGTATTGTGCTGGTGACGCACGGGCGGCTTGCGGCTGAGTTCGTCGCGGCCATGGAGCATGTCGTCGGCCCCCAGAAGAACGTCGCCTCGATCTGCATCGACGCCGACGACGACATGGAGGTCCGCCGCGCCGACATCGCGGGCGCGGTGAAGGCGGTGGACACCGGGCGCGGCGTCGTTATCCTCACCGACATGTTCGGGGGGACGCCGTCTAACCTTGCCATCTCGCTGCTTTCGGGCGGCCACGTGGAGGTCATCGCGGGGGTCAACCTGCCGATGCTGATCCGGCTCGCCAGCGTGCGCGGCGAGATGAAGCTCGCCGAGGCGGTCGAGGCGGCGCAGGAAGCGGGCCGCAAATACATCTCCGTCGCCTCGAAGATACTGGGAGAGGTCGCCTGAGCGATGCCACGGACGGCGTGCCCGACGGCGACGAGGTCGCCGTCAGGCAGCGCGTGCTCATCCGCAACAAACGGGGCCTGCACGCGCGCGCCAGCGCCAAGTTCGTGACGCTGACCTCGGAGTTCACCGCCACGGTCGCGGTGGAGAAGGACGGCTCGCGCGTCACCGGAACCTCGATCATGGGGCTGATGATGCTGGCCGCGAGCCCCGGCGACGAGATCGAGATCATCGCGAGCGGCCCGGAGGCGGACGCCGCGCTCGCCGCGCTCGTCCGCCTCGTCGAGGACCGCTTCGGCGAGGAATGATGCCCCGCCGCATCACCAGCTTTTCCAACGAGACGATCAAGCGCATCCGGTCGCTCGAACAGAAGAAGTACCGCCGTGCCGAGGGGCGCTTCATGGCGGAGGGGATGCGCATCGTCGCCGAGGCCGCCGAGGCGGGATGCACCGCCGAGACACTCGTCTTCGCGGAGGACATGGCGGAGCACGCGCTGCTCCGGCGGCTGGTCGCCGAATG
>JACFNY010000061.1:3695-9119 GCA_019454625.1 Sphingomonadaceae bacterium | reverse complement strand
CGTGGTGTGCCACCAGCCGGGGCGGGCGGAGATCCTCGGCGCGCCGGGCTATGCGATCCCGAGCCTCGAGGATACGATCGCGCTGAACCTGCGGCTCGGTGGCCGCACCAATCCGGCAATCCGCTGCGGCGGCCTTGCGTTCAACACGGGCGGCATGGACGCGGCCGAAGCCGAGGCGCTGATGGCAGCGGAGAGCAAACGCCTCGGCCTTCCTGTCGCAGACCCCGTCCGCGGCGGAAAAACCTTCCAAATCCTCGTCGAGAATTGCATAGGGTGAACCGCGTGGGGGAAGGGACAACATCGAGCTGGTTCCAGCGGTTCTTGCTGCCGGGACTCGTCTTCAAGGGGGTGGTGATCGGCGGCGGCTATGCGACGGGCCGCGAGCTGGCCGAGTTCTTTCTCGGCAGCGGACCGTTCGGCGGACTCATGGGCATCCTGCTCGCCATGCTCGTCTGGAGCGTCGTGTGCGCGGTGACGTTCCTGTTCTCCAATCGCTTCGCGGTTTACGACTATCGCACCTTCTTCAAGGCGCTGCTCGTCCCGTTCTGGGTCGTGTTCGAGATCGCCTATCTCCTGTTGCTGGCGCTTGTTCTCGCCGTGGTCGCGGCTGCTGCGGGCACGATCGGCTCGGAGGTTTTCGGTTTGCCGGAAATCGTCGGAACCGTCTTCCTTGTCGGCTCGATCGCCGCGATCACGAGCTTCGGCAATACGGGGGCCGAGCACCTGTTCAAATATGCGTCGAGCTTCATCTACATAACCTACGCGGTTTTCCTCGTTCTCGCGCTGTCGACTTTCGGCGATCAGATCGTGCCGGCACTTGCGCGCGACGTGCCGACGACGGGTTGGTTCACGGGCGGCCTCACCTACGCCAGCTACAACGTGATCGGCGCGGTCGCGGTCCTGTCGTTCGTGCCGCATTTCACGCGTCCGCGCGACGCGGTTGTGGCGGGTGCGATCGCAGGCCCGCTTGCCATGCTTCCGGCGATCGCCTTCTTTCTGTGCATGGTCGCTTTCTACCCCGAGATCGGCAGCGCAGCCCTGCCGTCCGATTTCCTGCTTCGCCGGATGGATGCGCCGTGGCTTCAGATCGGGTTCCAGCTGATGATCTTCTGCGCGCTCCTTGAAACCGGCGTCGGCATCGTGAACGCGCTCAACGAGCGTATCGCCGGAGTCGTGGAAGCGCGTGGCGGAGGCTTCCCGCCGCTGGCCCGTCTCGGGGTATCGGTCGCCGTCCTCGTCGGCTGCGCGTTCATTGCAGCGCGGATCGGCCTCATTGATCTCATCGCATCGGGCTACGGCGCGTTCGGCTACGTCATGCTCGCGGTGTTCGTTGTGCCGCTGCTCACCCTCGGCGTCGCGCGGCTCGTCAGGCGCAGCGCGGCGGACGCGTGATGCCCCCCATTCCAATCGCGTTCGTTGATAACGGACACCCGATGCCGTCCCAGGGCTTCGGAGTTCGAAAACCTGACGAGCGCGTGCCGGTCGATTCCGGAACGATCTCTCCGACCGGATCGACCGGCAAGGCGTTCGCCTCTGCACCATGACACGGAGACCTGAAATGAAGCGTGTTCTTGCCTCTGTCCTGCTCGCCGCCGCGTTTCCGGCGCAGGCCGAAACGCTGCACCAGCGCACGCTCACGCTCGACACGCACCTCGACACGCCGATGCACTTCGCGCGTCCGGGCTGGAGCTTCGGCGACGGGCACAGCTACGACACCGATCTCGTGCAGGTCGATCTCGGCCGCATGGACGCGGGCGATCTCGATGGCGGCTTCTTCGTCATCTACACCGAGCAGGGGCCGGTGACGCCGGAAGGCTTCGCGAAGGCGAAGGCGTTCGCGCTCGGCCGCGCCGATCTCATCCGTTCGACGCTGGCGAAGTTCCCGGATCGTATCCGGCTCATCTCCACCGCCGCCGACGCGAAGCGGATGGATGCCGAGGGCAAGCGCTTTGGCTGGCTCAGCATCGAGAATTCCTACCCGCTCGGCGAGGACCTGTCGCTGCTGGAGGACTTCTACAAGTTCGGCGTGCGCATGGCGGGGCCGGTGCACAGCAAGAACAACCAGTTCGCCGATTCCGCGACCGACACGCCGAAATGGAACGGTCTCAGCCCGCTCGGGCGGCAATGGGTGGCGGAGGCGAACCGGCTCGGCATCGTCATCGACGCGAGCCATTCCTCCGACGCCGCGTTCGACCAGATGCTGGCGCTGTCGAAGACGCCGCTCGTTCTCTCCCATTCGGGGTCGAAGACGATATGGGACAATCCGCGCAACCTCGACGACGCGCGCATCCGCAAGCTCGCCGAGGCGGGCGGCGTGATCTGCGTGACCACCGTGTTCCTCGCCACGATGAACTTCACGCCCGAACGCAACGCGCTGTTCGCGCAGCTCGAGCGGATCGGCACGATGACGCCGGAGGAACAGGCAGAGCTGACGCGCGAGACGCGCGCGCTCGATGCCGTGCAGCCGATCCAGAACACGGATTTCGAAGCCTTCATGAAAAGCCTGCTTCACATCATCGAGGTGGCGGGCGTCGATCATGTCGGCATCGGCGCGGACTGGGACGGCGGCGGCGGCGTCAGGGGACTCGAGGACATCGGCGGCCTGCCGAAGGTCACCGAGCGCCTGCACGCCGAGGGCTTCTCGGACGCGGACATCGAGAAGATCTGGAGCGGCAACGTGTTGCGGCTCCTGCGCCTCGCCGAGGAACACGCCGCGCGGAACTGATCTTCGGGGCCGCCATTCCGGTTTCCCGCTTTTCTGTTATCAGCGGGCGATGACCGATGCCGACATCCTGCCGCCGGAAGGCGCCGCCGCCGACTGGACCGTGCCGCAGCGCTGGGGCGACTACACGCCCGCCGAACATGCGATGTGGGACCGGCTGTTCGCGCGGCAGGCGGGGATGTTGCCCGGCCGCGTCGTGCCCGCCTTCCTGGAGGGCCTCGACACGCTCGGCATGGCCGAGCCCGGAATCCCGGATTTCGCGGTGCTGTCTGACCGGCTGATGAAGGCAACCGGCTGGCAGATCGTCGCCGTGCCGGGCCTCGTCCCCGATGCCGTGTTCTTCGAGCACCTCGCGAACCGCCGCTTCGTCGCGGGGCGGTTCATCCGCACGCCGGAGCAGCGCGACTATCTCGAGGAGCCGGATGTGTTCCACGACGTGTTCGGCCACGCGCCGCTGCTCGCGAATCCCGTCTATGCGGACTACATGCAGGCTTACGGCGAGGGCGGCCTCAGGGCGGCGGGCACGGGCGTTCTCGGCAAGCTGGCGCGGCTCTACTGGTACACGGTCGAGTTCGGCCTGATCCGCGAGGAGGGCGCGCTGCGACTCTACGGCGCGGGCATCGTGTCCTCGTTCGGCGAATCCGTCTTCGCGCTCGACGACCCCAGCCCCAACCGCCTCGGCTTCGATCTGAAGCGCGTCATGCGCACGCGCTACCGGATCGACGACTACCAGCAGACCTATTTCGTCATCGACAGCTTCGAGGACCTGCTGGAGCAGACGCTGAACACCGATTTCGGTCCCGTCTATGCGGATCTTTCCGGCGCGGACGACATTCCCGGGGACACCGTTCTCGAAACCGACCGCGTGTTCACGCGCGGCACGCAGGCTTACGCGCGCTACGGAAACTCGCCGCCTTCGTTGTGAGATGCGCTGGAAAACCGGAAGGCAGAGCATGACTGAATCCTTTTGCAGCCGCCGCTTCGCCCCCGCCGCCGCGCGCAACCGCGACCCGATTCTGGGTGTTCTCGGGCCGTTGCTGCCGGAGTCGGGGCTGGTCCTCGAAATCGCGAGCGGGACGGGCGAGCATGTCGTGCATTTCGCGCGGGCGCGGCCCGGTCTCGTCTGGCAGCCGTCCGACCCGTCGCCGGAGGCGCGCGAATCCATCGCGGCGTGGCTCGCGGCGGAGGGGCTGGAAAACGTGCGCGCGCCGCTCGATCTCGATGCGGCGGCGGAGACATGGCCCGCCCTGCGCATCGACGCGGCGGTCTGCATCAACATGCTGCACATCAGCCCGTGGGCGGCGACGGAGGGCCTGATGCGGGGCACGGGCGCGTGCCTTGCCCCCGGCGGCCTCCTCTACATCTACGGTCCGTTCCGCCGTGCCGATGCGCCGACCGCGCCGAGCAACGAGGCGTTCGATGCCGACCTCAAGGCCCGCGACGCGCGCTGGGGTCTCAGGATGCTGGAGGACGTGCGGGCCGAGGCCGAAGCGAACGGCCTGGGCTTCGAAGGCGTTGCGGACATGCCCGCGAACAACCTCTCGCTGATCTTCCGCAAGCGCTGATCATCAAGAAAAGAGCGGCGCAGGTTGCCCCGCGCCGCTCTACTTTTTTACGCGCGAAGCCCGTGTCAGGCGTTGGCTTCGCCATCCGTCGCGGCCGCGGCCTCGGCCGGAGCGATCTCGCCCGGCTCGAGGTTCGGGTCGCGCTCTTCGGTGAAGCCGCTCACGTCCTTCTCGAACATGTCGGCGAGCACGTCGACGCCCTGCGCCTGCAGATCGGCCTCGTCGGTCGAGCGGGCGACGTTCGCCTCGATCTCGATGCTGACTTCCGGGTGCAGCGCGATGCGGACCTTGTGAAGGCCGAGCGCCTTGATCGGCGTGTTCAGCACCACCTGGTTCTTGTGAACGGTGACCTTGTTCGCTTCGCTGAGCGCCTCGGCGATGTCGCGGGCCGCGACCGAGCCGTAGAGATGGCCGGCGTCGGACGCCGCGCGGATGAGCACGATCTTGGCGCCGTCCAGCGTCTTCGCGTCCTTTTCGGCGCCGGAGCGCTTCTCGGCGTTTTCCTTCTCGATGCGCTCGCGGTTCGCTTCGAACTTGGCCTTGTTGGCCTCGTTGGCGCGAAGCGCCTTGCCGCGCGGCAGCAGGAAGTTGCGGGCATAGCCGGGCTTCACCGAAACCACGTCGCCGATGCCGCCGAGGTTCTCGACGCGCTCGAGCAGGATGATGTCCATGGGCATGGGTCTTATCCTTCCTTAGCGAACGAGGAACGGCAGCAGGCCGAGGTGGCGGGCGCGCTTGATCGCCTTGGCCAGCTCACGCTGCTTCTTGGCCGAAACCGCCGTGATGCGGCTCGGCACGATCTTGCCGCGCTCGGAGACGAAGCCCTGCAGCAGGCGCACGTCCTTGTAGTCGATCTTCGGCGCGTCGGCCCGGCTGAACGGGCAGGTCTTGCGGCGGCGGAAAAACGGGCGTGCCATCGTTACTCTCCTTCACGCTCGCGGCGCGGGCCGCGGTCACGATCACCGCCGCGGTCTCCACGGTCGCCGCGATCGCCACGCGGACCGCGCGAGTCGCGGTCGCCGCGATCGCTCTTGCGCATCATCGCAGAGGGCTCCTTCTCAAGCGCGTCGACGCGGATCGTCTGGTAGCGGATCACGTCTTCGTTGATCGCGATGTTGCGCTCCAGCTCGTGCAGCG
>JACFNY010000061.1:0-3685 GCA_019454625.1 Sphingomonadaceae bacterium | reverse complement strand
TGAGCAGCACGTAGTGCGCCTTGCGATTCTTCTTGATGCGGTAGGCGAGGCTCTTCAGGCCCCAGTATTCGGTCTTGGCGACCTTGCCCTCGCCGTCCTCGATGATCTTCGTGAACGTTTCGGCAAGGCCGTCCACCTGCGCGGTGGACAGGTCCTGGCGCGCCAGGAAAACATGCTCGTAGAAGGGCATGGTCCTATCTTCTCCTCAAATGCCGATCGCTGACGACGGGCAATCCGCCGCCTCTCCGGCTGGCTACGGGATACAAAAGCAAGCGGCGGGAAGGCTGGCTCCCCGCCGCTGGTGACGGCCCTATGGCGCAAAAGCGCCGGAAAGGCAAGCGCGCAGCTTAGGCGGCGCTGGTCGAGGTGTAGAGCGACCAGAGCCCGGCGACGCCGCCGTAGCCGCCCGCCTCCGGAATGCTCTTGAACGTCGCCGAAGCCGCCGAACGGTTGCCCGAGCGCAGCTGGCTGATGCCCGCCAGGATCTTGGCCTGGTCCGCCGTGGCGCCGCCCGCCTTGGCGGCCGCGCCGTAGAGCGAGGCGGCCTTCGCATAGTCGCCGGCGCCGAAGGCGACGTGGCCGGCCTGAAGCTGGCCCGCGCCGTCCTTCGGCAGCTTGGAGACGCCCGCCGCCGCGGCCGACGCGCGCTTGGCGGCGGCTTCGAGCAGCTTGACGTTCATCGTGTCCGTCGGCGCGATCGCGCCCGACTTCATGCCGCCTTCGAGCACGCGCTTGGCGAGCGCAGGCTGGTTCGCGACGATCGCGAGCTTCGCATACTCCTGGTAGTCTTCGGGCTTCGTGATGTTGCCCGTCTGCTCCATCAGTTCGAAGAGCGCGAGCTTCGCCTCGCGCGGCATCTGGGCGCCCTTCATGTCGACGAGCAGCGCCCGCCAGCGCGCCGGCGACGGGTCGATCTTGATGAGCCGCTCGGTGGTGGCGAGGTAGCCCTTCTTGTCGTCCATCTTGTACTGGGCGTTGGCGAGGCTCTGCAGCCAGCCCTCGCGGGCGCCGTGCTGCTTGATGAGGTTCTGGTAGACCTCGCTCGCGCCCTTGAAGTTGCCCTGCCGGAAGTAGGACTGCGCGACTATGGTCTGGCCCTGCACGCCGCCCGTCTTCTTGCCGAGCGCGACGGCCTTGTCGAGCTGTCCGGCGCGGTAATAGAGCGGCGCGAGCTGCGAGGCGGGGGCCCCGATGCTCTCCAGTTCCTGCGCGGCGGCGGCCCAGCGTCCGGCCTTGGTGTGCACGAAGGCGGCCATTTCGGCGACCTTGCGGCGTTCCGTCGCAGTGCTGGCGGCGCTGCGGGCGGCGTTCACGCGCGCCGTCGCGGCGGCGAGATTGCCGGCCTTCGCGAGGTTCGAGGCTTCCTGCAGCGGCTTGCCGACGCTCGCGGAGAGCGCCTGCGCCGCGGCCGGGGCCGAAAGGGCTGCGGGAACCGCGAGCGCCAGCGCGGCAGCCATCGTCAAGCGGGAAACAAACGTCATCGTAATCCTTCCACTCCCAGTTGCGGGTCCGGCGTGCCGAATCACGCCATATTAACGCCTGAAAGGGCCCTCCGCTCCAGGCATTTGAACATGCTTTATTACACGGCGATGATGGCCCGCTGCTGAACGGCCCGTTCATCACCGTGAATGAAAACCGCGCGAACCTTACCGATTCGGAGCCGAATCGCAACATTCCTCTGTTGCTTGCGCGCACGCGCCGACATCACTAAGCGCCTGCCGCAGGCATTGTAACAGACGCGAGGAAGGGGCGGCCCCTATGGCACGCGCATTCATTTTCCCGGGGCAGGGCAGTCAGTCGGTCGGCATGGGGCAGGCGCTCGGCCTTGCGAGCGCCGCCGCGCGCGAGGTGTTCGAGGAGGTCGACGAGGCGCTCGGGCAGAACCTCTCGAAGCTGATGTTCGAGGGGCCGGAGGCCGATCTCACGCTCACCGAGAACGCCCAGCCCGCGATCATGGCGAACGCCGTCGCCGCGCTCCGCGTGCTGGAGAAGGAAGGCGGGCTGCTGCTCGCCGACAAGGCCGCCTGCGTGGCGGGCCACAGCCTCGGCGAGTACACGGCGCTGTGCGCGGCCGGAAGCCTCGGCCTTGCCGAGACGGCGCGGCTCCTGAAGCTGCGCGGACAGGCGATGCAGGCGGCGGTGCCGGTGGGCGAGGGCGCGATGGCCGCGCTGCTCGGCCTCGATTTCGACGCCGCCGTGAAGGCCGCCGCGGAGGGCGCCGGGGGCGAGGTCTGCCAGGCCGCGAACGACAATGCGCCGGGGCAGGTCGTGATTTCCGGGCACAAGGCCGCCGTCGAGCGCGCCATCGAGATCGCCAAGGGACTCGGCGCCAAGCGCGGCATGTTGCTGCCCGTCTCGGCGCCCTTCCACTGCGCGCTGATGGCGCCCGCCGCCGAGAAGATGGCCGAAGCGCTGGCAGGTGCGAACATCGCCGCGCCCTTCGTGCCGCTGGTCGCGAACGTCACCGCCGCCCCCGTCGCCGATCCCGCCGAGATCCGCCGGCTTCTCGTCGAGCAGGTCACCGGCACGGTGCGCTGGCGCGAAAGCGTCCTTGCCATGACCGGACTCGGCGTCGACAGCTTCGTCGAGTTCGGCGGCAAGGTGCTCGGCCCGATGATCAAGCGCATCGCGCCCGATGCCGCGACACTCAGCCTCGTTTCGATGGACGACATCGAGGCGGCGGCGAAGACACTCTAGGGGGGAGGCAAGGCATGTTCGATCTCACCGGCATGAAGGCGCTCGTCACGGGCGCCAGCGGCGGCATCGGCTCGGCGATCGCGAAGGCGCTCGTGGCGCAGGGCGCGACGGTCGCGCTGTCCGGCACGCGCGAGGAGGCCCTGAAGGCGGTCGCGGCCGAAATCGGCGGCACCACGCACATCCTGCCCTGCAACCTCTCGGACAGCGCCGCGGTCGATGCGCTCGTCGGGCAGGCGGTGGAGGCGATGGGTGGCATCGACATCCTCGTCAACAACGCGGGCGTCACCCGCGACAACCTCGCCATGCGCATGAAGGACGAGGAGTGGACGGACGTGATCCGCATCAACCTCGAGGCCGCCTTCCGCCTCTCCCGCGCCGCGCTGAAGCCCATGATGAAGGCGCGTTTCGGGCGCATCGTCTCGATCACGTCGGTGGTCGGGGCGACTGGAAATCCGGGCCAGATGAACTACGCCGCCTCGAAGGCCGGCCTCGTCGGCATGTCGAAGGCGCTGGCGCAGGAAGTCGCCAGCCGCAACATCACCGTGAACTGCGTCGCGCCGGGCTTCATCATCTCGGCGATGACGGATGCGCTCCCCGAGGCGCAGAAAGAGGCGCTGACGGGCCGGATTCCCGCTGGCCGTCTCGGCGAGGGGGACGACGTGGCGGCTGCGGTCGTTTATCTTGCCAGCCGCGAGGCGGGCTACGTCACCGGCCAGACGCTCCATGTGAACGGCGGAATGGCGATGATCTGAGCTTCATGCGGGCTTCCCGGCGCTACGCGGGGACTTGCAAGGCCACGGACACACGGCTACTGCCAAAGTCAAATGTCAGCCAGTTCTTCTGAGGGGACCATTATATGAGCGATGTCGCAGAGCGCGTGAAGAAGATCGTCGTCGAACACCTCGGCGTCGAGCCGGACAAGGTGACCGAGGACGCGAGCTTCATCGACGATCTCGGCGCGGACAGCCTCGACACCGTCGAGCTGGTC
>JACFNY010000578.1 GCA_019454625.1 Sphingomonadaceae bacterium | reverse complement strand
GACGAGGCGATCCCGGGCTTCGGCTCTACTAGGCTGGCGGACGGGCGCGCCGTGCCGCGCCGCCTCCGGGTGCTCGGCGCCGACCTCGGCCCGGCGGTGCTCGTGGTCAGCGTGATCTTCGCGCTCGGCCACCTCGCGACCATCCGGCAGCCGGCGCGGCTCGCGGTCTTCTTCCCGTCGCTGCTGTTCGGGTGGCTGAGGTGCCGGACCGGCGGGATCGGCGCAGGGCTCGTGTTTCATGCGATGTGCAACTTGTTCAGCGAGATGCTGGGCAATGGATTCAGCGTCTACTGAGGCGAGCGCGGGAGGGGGCGCCCGCGCGGCAGCGGTCGTCGCGCCGCGCGCTGGCACATCTCGGCCCGCTGACGGATACTGCGCGCCAAAGGCGCCATGATAACGACCGAGCTGCCGCTCTCCATCGTCGACGCAATCGTCGTCCGGGCCCTCGAGGAAGACCTCGGAGCCGGCGACATTACGACGGAGGCGTGCGTCTCCGAGGAGCAGCGGGCGATCGCCGAGGGGGTCGCCCGCGAGGAGCTGGTCGCGTGCGGTCTACCCGTGGCGGCGCGAGTCTTCCTGACGCTCGACCCGACGCTCTGCTTTACGCCGAAGGTGCCCGAGGGCTCGACGGTGAAGGCGGGCGGCGTGCTCTTCACCGTCGAGGGCAGGGCCCGCGCGATCCTCACCGCCGAGCGCGTCGCGCTGAACCTCCTCCAGAGAATGACAGGGATAGCGTCGACGACGCGTCGCTACGTCGACGCGCTGCCCGAGGGTAGCCGGACGCGCATCACCGACACCCGGAAGACTACGCCGGGCCTACGCCTGCTCGACCGCTACTCGGTCCGGCGCGGCGGCGGGCACAACCATCGCAACGATCTCGGCTCGGCGGTCCTCATCAAGGACAACCACATCGTCGCGGCGGGCGGCGTGCGCGAGGCGATCGCGAGCGCGCGAGCGCGGGCCCCGCACACGAGCAAGATCGAGTGTGAGGTCGACACGCTCGAGCAGCTAGCGGACGCGTTGGCTGCAGGCGCGGACATCGTCCTGCTCGACAACATGGAGACGGAGACGGTCAGGGAGGCGGTGCGCGTCACCCGTGGGCGCGCGCTGCTAGAGGCATCGGGTGGCATCACGCTCTC
>JACFNY010000577.1 GCA_019454625.1 Sphingomonadaceae bacterium | reverse complement strand
GCCGGTTGCCGTCGACATAGAACGGGAACTTCTCGTGTTCGGTGCCGATGCGCCACGCATCCTTCGGCTTGCAGCCGGCGGCGAGGTAGGAGACGAGCTCGTCCACCCCTTCGATCGGGCTGAAATCGGTGGTGTCGCGCGCCATGGTCGTGTCCTCGCCCTGCCTCCGCGCCGCCTTGCCGGCGGCCGCGCGCGAGTGTTGAGCGGAACTCGGCGCGGCGATCAAGCGAAAAATCCTGACAAGCTGTTCAATGGGGCCGATCAGCCGGCCTGATCGCGCCAAG
This sequence comes from Sphingomonadaceae bacterium, assembly GCA_019454625.1. GTDB lineage: Bacteria > Pseudomonadota > Alphaproteobacteria > Sphingomonadales > Sphingomonadaceae > Sphingosinicella. The sequence continues at coordinate 857 of JACFNY010000577.1, read as the reverse complement.
CATTGCCTGCACCAGCGCCAGCGCCGCCACCGCGGCGGTGTCCGCCCGCAGGATGCGCGGCCCGAGCGGAATCGCCGTGACGAATGGCTGCGCCCGCAACAGGCGTCGCTCGTCGTCGGAAAACCCGCCCTCGGGGCCGACGAGAACGCCGATCTTCTCTTCCCTCACCGCCTCGAGCGCCGCGAGCGGGTTGTTCGCCCCGGCATCCTCGTCGCAGAAGACGAGCCGCCTGCCCTTGTCCCACCCCGACAACAGGAGGTCGAGCCTTACCGGCGGATGGACAGGACGCCGCACTGCTCGGCCGCCTCGATCACGTTGGCCCGCATCTTTTCGAGCGGCGGCTTCGCCATCTGCGTGTGCTGCGTGACGACCGGCTGAAGGACGCCCGCGCCCATCTCGACCGCCTTCTGCACCATGTAATCCATCCGCCCGGCCTTCAGCGGCGCGAAGACGTAGACGAGGTCCGGGGCCGGCGGCTGCGACCGCTCCCGCCCGATGGCCAGAAGCCGTACCCCCTTCTTCGAGATCGACGCGATCCGCGCCCGCCATTCGCCGTCGCGGCCGTTGAAGACGAGAAGCTCCGCCCCCTCGCCCATGCGCAGCACATGGGCAAGATAATGGGCCTGCGCCCTGTCCGCCTCGAACACGGCATCGGCATCGAGGTCGTGCGGCACGAAGAGCCGCTGCATCCTGTAGTTCGCGCGCATGAAACCGTGATGCGGCGCGGACGACGCCGGGTCAAGCCCGCCCGTCCCGGCGGCAGTCGAGCGACGAATGCCAGAGGGGAGAAAACCCCGCCATGAGCGCGCCGACCGTGGCCGCCGGCGTCACCAGTACCGCGATCTCCGGCAGCGGTT
>JACFNY010000060.1:1353-9171 GCA_019454625.1 Sphingomonadaceae bacterium | reverse complement strand
CCTGTCGCGCCGCCCGCGCCCCCGCGCGATTATGGGCGCGCAGGGAAAACCGAAAAAGGGGTAAGGGAAATGACAAGCCGCAATCTGAGAACAGCCTTTCTCGCATCGGCCGCGCTGGCGATCCTGCCGGGCGCGGCGCTGGCGCAGGACGTCGCGGAAACCGACGAGATCATCATCACCGCGCAGCAGCGCGCCGAGCCGCTCCGCAACGTCCCCATCCAGGTGACGGCGTTCACCGCGCAGGCGGTCGAGGACGCGGGCATCAAGTCCACCGCCGACATCATCGCGCAGGTGCCGAACATCACTTACGACCGCGGCGACACCTATCGCAGCAACTTCATCACGATGCGCGGCCTCACCCAGATCAACAACGCCGATCCGCCCATCGCCTTCGTGCTCGACGGCGTGCCGCAGACCAACCAGAAGCAGCTCGGCGTCAACCTGTTCGACATCGAGCGCATCGAGGTTCTGAAAGGTCCGCAGGGCGCGCTCTATGGGCGCAACGCGGTCGGCGGCGCGATCAATGTCGTGACGAAGGCGCCGGGCAACGAACTCGAAGGCTTCGTGAACCTCGGCTATGCGAACGGCGACACGTTCGACGCCTCGGCCGGTATTTCCGGCGCGCTCGTGGAGGACAAGGTGCTGCTGCGCGTCTCGGGCAGCTACACGTCGTCGGACGGCCTGATCAGGAACGATTTCCGCGGCGATCATGTCGATTACATTGATCACGACTATGCGCTGCGCGGCCGCCTGATCCTGAAGCCGAGCGACCTGCTGACCTTCGACCTCAGGGCCGAATACAGCGATTTCCGGGGCGGCTCCAACAGCTATGCCGCCGTGTTCTCCGGCATCCCCCGGGATTTCGTGAATCCGCAGTTCAATTTCCCGGCCTATGCGGAGGGTGACAACATCGACCTCACCGGCAAGTTCGATTACGACTTCGGCTTCGCGACGCTCACCGGCATCAGCGCATGGTCGAAGTTCAGGCAGAACAACCGTGCTGATCTCGATTTCCGCAATCCCGTGGATTCGCCCGGCGGCATCTTCGGCCTCGGCTTTCAGGCGGGGCAGGGTCAGAACGCGAAGCTCGAGACGTTCAGCCAGGAACTGCGCCTCGTCTCGGCGAGCGACCAGGATTTCCGCTGGCTCGTCGGCGTCTATTACCTGCATACGGACCGCGGGCTGGTGACGCGCGGCTTCATTGATCTCGACGACGATCCCGCCGCGTTCGACGATCCCGACCTGCTCATCGCCAACAACAACGAGACGAACGACAACAACGCCTACGCGGCGTTCGCGCAGGTCGACTACGACCTCACGCCGACGCTGACGCTGACCGGCGGCATCCGCTACGACGAGGACAAGCGCGAGCAGACCAATGTCGTCACGGGCGCGGTCCGCAAGACCTCGTTCGACCGCGTGCAGCCCAAGGTGACGCTGACGTGGAAGCCCGAGGACGGGCGGCTCGTCTACGCGACCTACAGCACCGGCTTCCGTTCGGGCGGCTTCAATGCGCCGAACGTCTCGGTGCCGGTGTTCGATGCCGAGACGCTCGACAATTTCGAGGTCGGCTTCAAGACGCAGTGGTTCGACCGCAAGCTGACGCTGAACGGCGCCGCCTATCTCACCAACGTCAAGAACTACCAGTATTTCTATGTCGAGGCGGCGACCGCGTCGCAGATCATCGACACCATCGACAAGGTGCAGATCAAGGGCTTCGAGATCGAGGCGATGGCGAAGCTGGCGCCGGGGCTCGATGCGAGCCTTGCCGTCGGCACCACGGACAGCGAGATCAAGCGCAGCCTGTTCCCCTCCGACGTCGGCAACAGGTCGCCGCGCACCGTGCCGCTGTCGATCAGCAGTTCGATCCAGTACCGCACCGATCTTGCCGAGAATGTGGCGGGTTTCGTCCGCGTGGAGCACCAGCACATCGGCAAGAAATACTGGGATGCCGACAATGCCTCGGTGCAGAATCCCTACGACCTGCTGAACGCCCGCGTCGGTGTCGAATTCGGCAACTACGGCCTCTATGCCTTCGCGCGGAATATCTTCAAGGAGAAGTATTACTCGGAATTCTTCCAGCCGAAATATTCCGGTCTCGACGTGGCGATCGGCTACCCCGGTGTTCCGCGCACTTACGGCGTGGAAGCAAAGGTGAAGTTCTGACAGGACCGGCGGGTGCCGCGCGCGCCCGCCGATTCCTCCATCCATCTTGAAAGGCGAACATGAGCGGTAGCGGATACAGGCTGGGCATCGACGTCGGCGGCACCAACACCGACGCGGTGCTGATGCGCGGGCGCGAGGTGCTGGCGACGGCCAAGAGCTTCACGACGGCGGACGTGCGCAGCGGCGTCGTGAACGCCGTGCGCATGATCCTCGAAAAGGCACCCGAGCACCGCGCCGCGATCGAGGCGGTGATGATCGGCACCACGCAGTTCGTGAACGCGTTCGTGCAGCGCAAGGGGCTGGCGCCCGTCGCCATCTTTCGCGTCTCGCTGCCGAAGGCGGACGGCGTGCCGCCGCTCGCCGGCTGGCCGGACGATCTCGTCGCGGTCGCCGGCTCGCACATCTACATGGTCGGCGGCGGCGCGCTCTACACGGGCAAGGACTATGCGCCGCTCGACGAGGACGCGCTGCGCGCCGCCGCCGAGGACGCCCGCGCCAAGGGCCTGAAGGCCGTCGCCATCTCCGCGAACTTCGCGCCGATCCGCCCGGACATTGAGGAGAAGGCCGCCGCCGTCGTGCAGGCGGTGATGCCCGACGCGCGCATCACGCTCTCCTCGAAGGTCGGCGGCCTCGGCCTCATCGACCGCGAGAACGCCGCGGTCATCAACGCGATGCTCGCCGAGCTGTCCGAGACGGTGATCGGCTCGCTCCAGACGGCCATCGCCGACCTCGAGATCGACGCGCCGATCTACATCAGCCAGAACGACGGCACGCTGATCACCACGGAAACCGCGTCGGCGTTCCCGATCCTCACCTGCTCGGCGGGCCCCACGAACAGCATCCGCGGCGCCGCGTTCCTCACCGGGCTCGACGAGGCGGTGGTCGCCGACATCGGCGGCACCACCACCGACATCGGCTTCCTGCTGCGCGGCTTCCCGCGCGAGACGACGGCGGCGAACTACATCGGCGGCGTCCGCACGAACTTCCGTATGCCCGACGTGCTCTCCATCGGCATCGGCGGCGGCAGCCTCGTCCGCAAGGGCGAGAGCGGCTGGACGGTGGGGCCGGAATCGGTCGGCTACAGGCTCGCCGAGGAAGGCCTCGTCTTCGGCGGCGAGACGCTGACCGCGAGCGACATCGCCGTGCGCGCCGGGCAGGCGGAGATCGGCGATCCCGCGAAGGTCGCGCATCTTCCCGAAGAAACCGTTCAGGCCGCGCTCGACAACCTGCACCAGCAGATCGAGGACGCCATCGACCAGATCAAGACGAGCAACCATGCGCTCCCGCTCGTCCTCGTCGGCGGCGGCAGCATCCTCGTCTCGCGCGCGCTCAAGGGCACGTCCGAGGTGCTGAAGCCCGCGCACGCGGAGGTCGCGAACGCGGTCGGCGCCGCCATCGCGCTCGTCAGCGGCCGCGTCGACAAGCTCTACGACGTCGGCACGCTCGGCCGCGAGGCCGCGCTCGAACAGGCGCGCAAGGAAGCGACTGACGCCGCCGTCGCGGCGGGTGCGCGCGAAGGCGAGGTCGAGATCGTCGAGATCATCGAGCTGCCGATGACGCACATGAAATCCGGCTCTGTCCAGATCAGGGTCCGCGCGGTCGGTCCGCTCGCGGCGCTCGCCTGAGGCTGCGCTCTTTCGAAAGGCATATCATGTTCATTGTCGATAGCGTTCAGGACATCCAGGACATGGCGCGCGGCGCCGTGCTGCTCGGCACCGGCGGCGGCGGCGACCCTTACGTCGGCGAACTGTTCGTCCGCGCGCAGATCAGGAACGGCCGCTACCCGAAGATCCTCTCCTGCGACGAGATCCCGGACGACGCCTTCGTGCTCTCCATCGCCGGCATCGGCGCGCCCTCGGTGATCGTCGAGCACCTCGTCAGCGAGAAGACGCTGCACCGCATCCTCGCGCGCGCGGAGGCTTTCTACGGACGGCGCGTCGACGCGCTGATCAGCGCGGAGATCGGCGGCGCCAATTCGATGTTCCCGCTCGCGCTCGGCGCGATCAGCGGCATCCCCGTGCTCGACGCGGACGGCATCGGCCGCGCCGTGCCGCACATCGAGATGACGACGTTCAGCATCTACGGCTGCAAGGCGACGCCGTGCATCGTGATCGACGATTCCGGCAACGTCGTCACCATCGAGGCCACCGACGACCGCATGGCCGAGGACCTCTGCCGCGTCGTCACCGGCGCGATGGGCGCCATGGCGTTCGGCGCGCTCTATCCGATGACGGGCAAGCAGGCGAAATCGTTCGCGGTGCAGCGCACGATCACGCAGACGCTGGAGATCGGCCGCGCGATCCGCACCGCGCGCGAGGAGTCGCGCGACATCTTCGAAAGCCTCATCGACTATCTCAACGGCTGGGACGGCCGCACCGCGCGCATCCTCTTCGACGGCAAGATCACGGACGTGACGCACGACACGCGCGACGGCTGGCATTTCGGCCGCGCGACGATGAGCGGCCTCCAGGATTCATCGGACGAGTGCATCGTCGAGATCCAGAACGAGTTCCTCGTCTGCCGCCTCAACGGCGAGACGATCACCATCGTCCCCGATCTCATCAGCATCCTCGATCGCGAATCCGGCGAGCCGCTGACGGGCGAGATGCTCACCTACGGCCAGCGCGTGAAGGTGCTCGGCTACAGCGCCGACCCGATGCTGCGCCGCCCGGAAAGCCTCGAGGTCCTCGGCCCGCGCATGTTCGGGATCGACGAGGACTTCCGCCCGATCGAAAGCCTGATCGCCGCCGCCTGACGAAAAAAACCTCCCCTGAAGAGGAGGGGAGAAAACAGGATCAAAGCAAAAAAAGGGGCGGCAACCCAGCGGTTGCCGCCCCCGATTTTTTACCGCTCTTCCGCCTAGAAGTTGGCGCGGAAGTTGAGGCCGACCGTGCGCGGCGTCACGCTGTTCACGAGCGTCCGGTTCTGCGCGATCGCGCTCGATGTCGAACGCGTGATCGCCGTGTCGTCGAACAGGTTGTTGACGAACACGTAGACGCCCCACGCGTTGTCCGCCTCCTCGATGCCCACGCGCAGGTTCGCGACTTCGTAGTCGTCGATGTAGCGGGTGTAGACATAGGCCGGACGGAAGTCCGACCACGAGCCGCCGACATGGTTGGCGTCGACCCGGAAGAAGCCGTTCAGGCCTTCCGTCACGCCCCACACGTACTGCGCCGAAAGCCCCGCCGTGAACTTCGGCACGAACGGGATACGGTCGCCGTCGAAACCGGCGGCCGGGGCGATGGGCGTGCCGGCGTTCGGCTGGTCCTCGGTCAGCTTGGCGTCGAGGTAGGCGAGGTTGCCGGAGATCGAGAGGCCGTCGACCGGACGCAGCGAGCCTTCGAGTTCGAAGCCGCGGATGCGCGCCTTGCCCGCGTTGCCGATATAGGCGAACGCGCCGTTCGGCGTGCGCGTGCTGATCTGCATGTCCGACCAGTCGATCTGGAACACGTCCATGTTGAGCGTGAGCCTGCGATCGAGCAGCGTCGTCTTGAGACCGGCTTCGTAGTTCCAGAGGCTGTCCGACGTGTAGGGCGTCAGCTCCTGCGCGAGGCCGATCACCTGGTTCGCGCCGCCCGGGCGGAAGCCCTGCGAGGCTTCGGCGTAGAACAGCACGTCGTCGGTGATCTTGTACGAGGCGTTGAACTTGAGGACGGTGCCGTCCTCGCTCGAGTCCACGAACGACAGCGGACGCACGACCGCGCCGACGAGGATCGAGCCGAGCGTCGTCTCGCCGTTGATGTCCTTGTCGTAGCGGAAGTAGCGGATACCGGCCGTCAGGTTCAGGCGGTCGGTGACGTCATAGGAGAGCTCGCCGAATGCCGCCACCTGCCGAAGGCTGTCGTTGATGTAGCGCGACGTCGCGATCTGGAGCGGATAGAGGATCGCGCCCGTCACCGGGTCGGCGTTCACCTGCGGGTTCTCGACATGGATGTCGCGGTCGGAGAAGAAGCCGCCGACCGTCCAGTTGAGCGGTCCCGTGCCGTCCGAGCTGAGCCGGAGCTCCGCCGTCCACGCTTCCATGTTCTGCTGCGGGAACAGCGCCGAGGTCGACTGGCTGTCGACGAGGGCGTAGTAGTCGGCGAGCTGCGCCCCTTCGCAGGGAATGGAGGCGCTGCCGTTGAGGCGGGCGCCGCAGCCCGCGGCCGTCCGCGTCGAGCGGATGAAGCGCGAAACGTCGCTCACCGTCGAGATGTCGCGCTCCATGTAGGAGCCGGTTGCCGTCAGCACCACGCCGCCGAAATCGTAGGCAGCGGTGAGGCTGAACAGGTCCACGTCGTCGCGCATCGGCTGGCGCGTCAGCGCGTCCGAATTGTATTTGCCCGACGAAAGCGTCCACGACGGCGTGTCGGTACGCGAGCGGTTCATGTAGTACGCCGCGTCGACCGTGAGATCCTCGGTCGGCGTCAGCCTCAGCAGCAGGCGCCCGCCGTAGTATTTCTGCTCGTTGACGTCCTTGATGCCGAGCGTCGTGTTGTCGATGTACCCGTCCGCCTTGCGGTAGAAGCCGGTCGCGCGCACGGCGACCTTGTCCTCCACGATCGGCACGTTCAGCATGGCGCTGCCTTCGAAGTTCGCGCCGCCGTGCTTCGTGGCCGAAAGGCTGGTGTCGATCGCGGCGTCGAATTCGTTGGTCGGCTTCCTGTAGATGACGCGCAGCGTGCCGCCCATCGAGCCCGAGCCGTAGAGCGTGCCCTGCGGGCCGCGCAGCACCTCGACGCGCTCCACGTCGAACAGGCGAAGCTCCGGCGTCGAGCCGCCGGCGTCGTTGCCCGCGCCGATCACGCCCGTCACCGGGGTTTCGTCGTAGTACGTGCCGACCGTCGGCTCGCCCGCGGCCTGGATGCCGCGGATGACGACGCGGCGCTGCGAGGGGCCGCCGTCCACGAAGGACAGGCTCGGCACGCTCGAATTGAGGTCGGCGATGCTCTGCACGCCGGAGTTGGAGATCGCGTCGCCGGTGATCGCGGAGATCGAGATCGGCGTATCCTGCAGGTTGGTGTCGCGCTTCAGCGCGGTGATGATGATCACGTCGCCGGCCACATCCTGCGCGGCGGCGGTTCCGCTGACGCCGGCAAGCGCCGTGGCGGCGAGGAAAAAGGACAGTCCGAACGTCTTGCTCACTTTATATCTCCCTTTTACGCGCGCCGGCATTGGGGCTGCCGGACGTCGATTATGTACAGGGCCGGTAAGCGGCCCTTTTGAGGAACCTCGTGTCTGGCAACCCCCCGCGTTCGGCCATGCGTGTGCGGCATGGGCCAGTGTTTTTCGAGAGGGGAGCCCGGACGGGCCCACTCTCCAACGGTGCCGTTCTGAGTCGGGTCCGCGCACTTGGCAAGATGATTGTTGCGCATTCAGAAAAAATGATGAAATCCTGATGCCATCAAGCATCAGGTCTCCGCAAGGAGATGCCAAACGACTTCGGCGGTTGCTGCCGGAGGGTGGAGGGCTGTTGCCGGTGGCGTGGAAGGGGGCAGGCATGGTGAAAATGACGTTCGGCATCGCGATTGCGGCGCTGCTCGGTACGGCGGCCGCCGCGCAGCCTACGGACCCCGATTTCGCGAGATCCGTGAAGGCGTGGACCACGAAGCCGGAGTTCAGCAGTCCCCTGGTGGATCATCTGCCGGTGTCGGACACCGTTCCCTCTCCGAA
>JACFNY010000060.1:0-1343 GCA_019454625.1 Sphingomonadaceae bacterium | reverse complement strand
CAACCATATCGGCGCGCCGAAGGTGCTGCACTATTACGAGCAGATCGTCGGCTACTACCGGGCGCTGGCGGAAAAATCGCCGCGCATCCGCATCATCGAGATCGGCAAGACCGAGGAAGGCCGCGAGAACATCGTCGTGATGATCTCGTCCGAAGAGAACCTCGCGAAGCTCGATACCTACAAGGCGAATCTCGCGCTGCTCGCCGATCCGCGCAAGCTGCCTGCGGCGGACGCGCCCGCCGTGATCGCCGGGACGAAGCCGATCTACCACCTGTCGGCCGGGCTCCACAGCGCCGAGACCGGCCCGCCCGAGATGCTGATGGAGCTTGCCTACCGCCTGCTCACCGACGAGGGCGAGATGATCCGCGGCATCCGCGACAACCTCGTCGTCGCGCTCAGCCCCGTGCTGGAGGCGGACGGCCGCGACCGCTACGTCGACTGGTACTACAGGAACCTTATCGACGAGACGGACGACCGCAACAAGCCCGGCGGCCCGCCCTACTGGGGCAAGTACATCTACCACGACAACAACCGCGACATTAACTTCTCGGACGTCAGCGCCCGCCACCTGATGAACTACTATCTGGAGTGGCACCCGCCGGTGATGCACGAGCTGCATGAATCGGTGCCGTTCCTCTACACTTACAGCGGGCAGGCGCCGCAGAACCCGGACCTCGACCCGATCCTGTTCGGCGAGCTGCCGTGGTTCGCGAACTACGAGATGGCGCAGCTCACCAAGTACGGGATGCCGGGCGTGTGGACGCACGGCTTCGTCGATGCGTGGACGCCGGGCTACCTCGCCTTCATGTCGTCGAACCACAACGGTATGCTGCGCATGTACGAGACCTTCGGCAACGCCGGCGCGACGACGATGCTGCGCCACGTCGCGCCCGAGGTGCAGACCTCCGTGCGCGGCGGCGACTGGACGAAGCGGGACTGGTATCGCCCCAATCCTCCCTACAAGGAGGTGGTCTGGTCGATGCGCAACAACACCAACTACATGCAGACCGGCGTACTCACCGCGCTCGACCTCGCCGCCAAGCACCCGGACGTCATCCTCGAGAACTTCTACAAGAAGAGCGCCAACGCCGTCGAGAACGGCGGGACGAAGGCGCCCTACGCCTACGTCATCCCGGCGGGCCAGAAGGACGAGACGCGCGTCGCCTTCGTGGCGAACCTCCTGCGCCTTCAAGGCATCGAGGTCGGCCGCTCGACCGGCCCCGTGAAGGTGAAGGAGGGCAGCTACCCGGCGGGTTCGCTGGTGGTGAAGCTGAACCAGCCCTACGGACGCCTCGCCAAGATTCTGCTCCGCAGGCAGGACAACTACCCCGACGAGAAGCTCG
>JACFNY010000576.1 GCA_019454625.1 Sphingomonadaceae bacterium | reverse complement strand
GCGCGCTGACGCCTTGCGGAATCAGCGCAGTTTCTTTATGCGCTCGTCATGACCGCGACCGCTCATCCCGACACAGTCCTCATCGTCGATTTCGGCAGCCAGGTGACGCAGCTCATCGCGCGTCGCGTGCGCGAGGCCGGCGTCTATTCCGAGATCGTTCCCTTCCAGTCGGCGGAAGACGCCTTCCGGCGCATAAAGCCGAAGGCGGTGATCCTGTCCGGCGGGCCTGCTTCGGCCGCCGAGACCGGCAGCCCGCGCGCCCCGCAGGCGATCTTCGAGGCCGGCATCCCCGTCCTCGGCATCTGCTATGGCGAACAGGTGATGTGCGAGCAGCTCGGCGGCAAGGTCGAGAGCGGCCACACCCGCGAGTTCGGCCGCGCCTTCCTCGACATCGAGGCGGAGAACGCGCTGTTCGACGGCGTCTGGGCCAAGGGCACCCGCCATCAGGTGTGGATGAGCCATGGCGACCGCGTCGCCGCGCTTCCCGACGGCTTCCGCGTCGTCGGCACCTCCTCCGGCGCGCCGTTCGCGGCCATCGCCGACGAGGCGCGCAGGTTCTACGCCGTCCAGTTCCATCCGGAGGTGGTGCACACTCCGGACGGGGCGAAGCTGCTTTCCAACTTCGTCCACAGGATCGCGGACCTCAAGGGCGACTGGACCATGGCCGCCTACCGCGAGCAGGCGGTGGCCGCGATCCGGGCGCAGGTCGGCGACGGGCGGGTGATCTGCGCGCTTTCGGGCGGCGTCGATTCCTCCGTCGCCGCCGTGCTGATCCACGAGGCGATCGGCGAGAGGCTGACCTGCATCTTCGTCGACCACGGCCTGATGCGGAAGGGCGAAGGCGAGCAGGTGGTCTCGATGTATCGCGAGCACTACAACATCCCGCTCGTGCATGTGCAGGCGCAGGACCTGTTCCTCGGCGCGCTCGACGGCGTCGCCGACCCGGAAGTGAAGCGCAAGACCATCGGCCGGCTGTTCATCGAGGTGTTCGAGGAAGAGGCGAAGAAGCTCGCCGCCGGCGGCAAGCCGGCAGCGTTCCTGGCGCAGGGCACGCTCTATCCCGACGTGATCGAGAGCGTTTCCTTCACCGGCGGCCCCTCCGTCACCATCAAGTCGCACCACAATGTCGGCGGCCTGCCCG
>JACFNY010000575.1:898-1143 GCA_019454625.1 Sphingomonadaceae bacterium | reverse complement strand
GCAAGGCGCTCGGCGGGCTGGAGACCATCGCCGACCAGCTCGGCGCGATGGCGTCGCTGCCGATGGAATTTCACGTTCGCGGACTGATCGACACGCTGAAACTGGGCGCGGCCGTCGACGACGTGATCGAGACGATGATCGCACTCTACCTCGACGGGGAAACCGGCATGTTCTGGCCGCTCTTCCGCGCCGCGCTGCCGGCCGGGCAAGGCGCCGACGCCGCCGGCTTCTCCGCCTTCGAGGAA
>JACFNY010000575.1:0-888 GCA_019454625.1 Sphingomonadaceae bacterium | reverse complement strand
CCGCACCATGGCGGAACGCGCCGCGCCCTTCATCGATGCCGGCGGCGCCTTCATCGCGGTGGGCGCGCTGCACCTGCCGGGCGAGGAAGGCGTGATCGAGCTCCTCCGCAAGAAGGGCTACCGGGTCGAGGCGACCCGGTAGCCCCGGAAAATCCTGCGATTGGAAGCGTCAGCTTCGCACCGCCCGCGCCCCGGCGATCAATATGCAGGCGCCGATGAAGCCGGCGACGAGATAGCCGAGCCAGCCGCCGAACGACACGCCGAGCAGGCCGAGCAGAAAGCTGGCGACCGCCGCGCCGACGATGCCGAGGATGATGTTGGCGAGGACGCCGGTGTTGCTGTTCATGAAATTGGACGCGATCCAGCCGGCGAGGCCGCCGATGATGATGGCCGCGATCCAGCCGATGCCTGCTTCGTTCATGATCTTCTCCTGCGAGATGTTGCCTTGACGCCGGGGAAATGCGCAAGCCCCGCCCATGGTTCCACCCTTGGCGGGCTCGTTTCACGGCAAACGTGATTTTGCGACGCCGGAAAGCGCTGCTAGCCTGTCCCCGTAACAGTCGAGCCAGTCACGTAAGCCGAGGAGACCACGCATGAGGACCGTTCTTGCCGTAGCCGCCGCTCTTGGACTTTCGCTGTCGGTGGCAAGCGCCTGCCCGATGAAACGCGACACCACCGCCTCCGTCGACAGCGGGACGGTGGCGAGCATCAAGGCGCCCGAAACGGCGCCGATCTCGACCCCGGCCGATGCCGCGACCGCGAAGGAAAAGGCCGGCTAGGGCGTTCGCCGCCTGCCCTTCGCGGGCGAGGCTTGCTTATTCCGGATCAGGTAAAGCGCGCGGCCGCGGCCGCGCGCGTGGTTCGGTTCACTGAATTGTATCGGCTTAC
>JACFNY010000059.1 GCA_019454625.1 Sphingomonadaceae bacterium | reverse complement strand
ACCGCGGGGTCGTAGACCATCTGCCGCGTCGGGCTGAAGGTCACCGGCCGGTCGGGATTGCTCTCGCCGGAGGCGAACGAGTCGCCGAGCGCGACCACGAACACGTCCTCGACCACGACGTCGGGATCGGACAGGACGCGTCCGTCCGGCAACTTCACCGACACGGAAACGCCCGACAAAGCCGGATCGAGCGAAAACGGCACGCGCGCGATGGTCAGCGCCTCCTTGCATGCCTGCGTGCGCGTTTCGGCCTTGCCGCCGCGCCGCGGCTGCCACGTCCACACGCAGGCCCCCGTGCCTGCGGCGGCCCCGTCGGCGCCGATGGCGATCTTCACCGTATGCGCCTCGGGCAGCACATAGTCTTCCTTCGCGCTGCCCCACGAATAGCGGCGCTCGCATTGCGCGGGATAGCGGCGCGGGCGCGTATGGCTTTCGTAACAGATCGCCGACAGCGTCTGCGCCGCCCAGCCGAGCCGGCTGCGTTCGTAATGCGGGCCTTTGGTGGCCGCGCACGCATCGGGGGTGGAGCGGTCGCGGCAGTCGGGATCGTTGAGCCGGCGCTCCATGCGCCAGACGATATCGGCGGGCAGCGCGCCCGCCGCGCCCGGGGCTGCGCTTTTGCCGCGCACCGCCTTGAACGCGGCCTCGTGCAGCGCGAATGCCGAATGCGGCCTGAAGAAGCGGAACGGGTTCTCGACCTCCCATACGAGGTCGGCGGCCATGGCAGGTGTGGCGACGGGCGCGGCGGCCGACAAAGCCGTCACGACAAGAACGATCGCCCCCGCGTTGCGGGCGGTACTGGACATCAGCGCACTCCACCGCTTTGACGGTTTCACCCTTTCGGGATTAGTCGCGTAACGGCGCGGCAGGTTCAAGGTGCGTTTCGGCGGCCCGGACCGCCTCGGGGTGCCGGCAGGCCGGCCGCCCGGCGGCTCAGGTGACGGGGGCGCAAGCCTCGTCTAGGAAGAACCCATGTCGCGCCCCGCCGAGTCGAACAAGGACATGACGAGCCTCGCCGCCCGCATCCGCACCGGCGACCGCGCGACGCTCGCGCGCGCCATCACGCTGATCGAGAGCAAGCGCGCCGACCACCGCAGTCAGGCGCATCGTCTGGTGCAGGCGCTGCTGCCACATACCGGCGAGGCCATCCGCATCGGCATCACCGGTGTGCCCGGCGTCGGCAAGTCGACCTCCATCGACACGCTCGGCACCTATCTCACCGGCCGCGGCCACCGCGTCTGCGTGCTCGCGGTCGATCCCTCCTCCTCGCGCACCGGCGGCTCGATCCTGGGCGACAAGACCCGCATGCCGCGGCTGGCCGCCGACGACAGCGCCTTCATCCGCCCCTCGCCCTCCTCCGGCACGCTCGGCGGCGTCGCCGCGCGCACGCGCGAGACCATGCTCTTGTGCGAGGCGGCGGGCTACGACGTGATCCTGGTCGAGACCGTCGGCGTCGGCCAGTCGGAGACCGCCGTCGCCGACATGACTGATTTCTTCCTCGTCTTGATGCTGCCGGGCGCCGGCGACGAGCTGCAGGGCCTCAAGAAGGGCATCGTCGAGCTTGCCGACATGATCGCGGTCAACAAGGCCGACGGCGACAATGTCGCGCGCGCCCGGGCCGCCGCCGCCGAGTACCGCGCCGCGCTGCATATCCTCAAGCCGCCGTCCGCGGCATGGACGCCGCCGGTCGTCACCTATTCGGCGCTGACCGGCGACGGCGTCGCCGAGCTCTGGCGCGCGATCGAGGACTTCCGCGACAAGACCGCGAAGGCCGGCGAGTTCGCGGCCAAGCGCCGCGCCCAGCAGGTGAAGTGGATGTGGGCGATGCTCGAGGACCGCCTGCACGAGCGCCTGCGCGGCGATCCGAAGCTCAAGGCGAAGCTGCCGCAGATCGAAAAGGCGGTCGCCGGCGGCACCCTGTCGGCGATGCTGGCGGTCGAGGAGATTTCTGCGATCATCGGGCTTTGAGGCGCGGCCGGCCCGTCCCGCTGCGCCGGCCGCCCGGAGTGTCGGCATGAGGCAACAGCGCGTGCGCATCCTGGTCGCGGGCTTCGGCCCGTTTCCGGGCGCGGCGGTCAATCCGAGCGCCACGCTCGCGCGCGCACTGGCGCGCCTGCGCCGCCCGGCTTTGGCGCAGGCTGCGATCCGTGCGCACGTGTTCGAGACCTCCTACCGGGCGGTCGCGCGCGATCTCGACGCGCTGACCGCCTCCTTCCGCCCCGACCTTGTCCTTCTGTTCGGGGTCGCGCCGCGCGCGCGCCGCCTGCGCATCGAGACGCAGGCGCGCAACCTGATCGCGCTCTTCCCGGACGCCGCGCGCCACGCGCCCGCGCAGCGCCGCATCGCCGACGGCCCGTCCGCCATCCCCGTCAGCCGCGGCCTGCCGGTGCGCCTGCTCAAGGCCGCGCGTCAATGCGGCCTGCGCGCCACTCTCTCGCGTGATGCCGGACGCTATGTCTGCAACTTCACGCTCTGGCACGCGCTCGCCGCTGCGCAGCGCGCGAACGGGTCGCGCCTCGTGGCGTTCGTGCATATCCCGCCGGCCGCGCGCGCGACGAGGCGTTCCGCTCCCCGCCGCCCGCGGCGGCCGTCGTTCGCCCGCACGGTCTTTGCCGCGCAGGCGATGCTGTGCGCCATGCTGGCGGCCTTTGGCCGCGCGGATTAAGCTTTGGCAAGGTGGCCGGCGTGCCACGATTCCGTCCGAAACCGCGCCTAGCTGACAAGGCCATGACGCCCCCGTCTCTCCCGCCCCGCCGTTTCGGCCGCCGCTCCATGTTGTTCGGTTTCCTCGCCCTCCTGTTCGTGCCGATCGCGGCCAAGGCCGCGCTGTTCAGCCTTGAAGAGCGTCCGCGCAACTTCCGCGAGGCGAGCTGGGCGAGCACCGGCAGCCTGCCGGACGCGCGCGCCCATCCCGACGCCCGCATCCTCGTCATGTCGGGCCGCACCGGCGGCTGGAAGGGCGTGCTCGCGGTCCATAGCTGGATCGTCTTCAAGCGCGAGAATGCCGACCGCTGGACCCGCTACGACGTCGTCGGCTGGGGCCGCCCGTTGCGTCAGAACGGCTGGGCGCCGGACGCGCGCTGGTACGGCACCGCGCCGACCGTGGTCGCCGATCTCTCCGGCGCGCAGGCGCGGGCGCTGATCCCCAAGGTCGAGGCGGCCGTGAAGGATTACCGCTATGCGGAGTTCGGCGATTACCGCCTGTGGCCCGGCCCCAACAGCAACAGCTTCGTCGCCGCGGTGCTGCGCGCCGTGCCCGAGATGAAAGCGGTCCTGCCGCCGAACGCGATCGGCCGCGACTTCCGGCCGGATTTGCATGTCGGCTGGACCGACAGCGGAACCGGCGTCGAAGTGAACCTGTGGGGCTTCTTCGGCGCCCGGTTCGGCTGGATCGAGGGCGTCGAGATCAATGTGCTCGGTCTCGTGGTCGGGCTCGATCTGCGCAATCCCGCCCTGAAGCTGCCGGCCTTCGGCCTGCTCTCGCTCGATCTGTGGCCGCAGCAGGCCGGTGCCGACACGCCGCGAACATAGCTCACACGTCGCTCACACGGATTTGTGCCGTC
Source organism: Sphingomonadaceae bacterium (assembly GCA_019454625.1). Taxonomy (GTDB): domain Bacteria; phylum Pseudomonadota; class Alphaproteobacteria; order Sphingomonadales; family Sphingomonadaceae; genus Sphingosinicella. The sequence goes on along the minus strand of JACFNY010000059.1, from coordinate 5,649 downwards.
TGGCGAACGAGGGACTGGCCGAACCGGCGCACCCGTGCCAGCTTGCTGCCATGCATGACCCTTGGCCGCTGCTCGACAAGATCGAGTTTCCCGCCCTTACCCGCCGCCGCCTCGATACCCTGCAGGTGAATGTCGGCTATCGCTGCAACCAGTCGTGCGTGCATTGCCATGTCGCTGCGGGCCCCAATCGCACCGAGGAGATGGCGGGCGACACCATCGATACCGTCATCGCCTTCCTTGAACGGCAGCGGATTTCGACGCTCGACATCACCGGCGGCGCGCCCGAGCTCAACCCGCATTTCCGCAGGCTCGTGACCGCCGCGCGCGAGCGCGGCGTGCGCGTCATGGACCGCTGCAACCTGACCATCCTCGAAGTCGAAGGTCAGGAGGATCTCGCCGGATTTCTCGCCGGCCAGCAGGTCGAGATCGTCGCCTCCCTGCCCTGCTACCTGCAGGACAATGTCGACACCCAGCGCGGCAAGGGCGTGTTCGAGGCTTCGCTGCGCGGACTGAAGCGGCTGAACGCCCTCGGCTATGGCGACGAGGCGAGCGGCCTCGTGCTCAACCTCGTCTACAATCCGCAGGGCCCGGTGCTGCCGCCGCCGCAGGTCGCGCTCGAAGCCGACTACAAGCGCATCCTCGGCGAGGGTTACGGCGTGCGCTTCAACCAGCTTTACACGCTCGCCAACATGCCGATCCAGCGCTTCGGCTCCATGCTGCTCTCGAAGAAACTCTTCGAGACCTATCTGGCGCTGCTGCAAAGCGCCCATGTCGAAGCCAATCTCGACCACGTCATGTGCCGCACGCTGCTCTCGGTCGATTATCGCGGCTATGTCTATGACTGCGACTTCAACCAGATGCTCGATCTGCCGCTGCGCCTCGACGGCCGCGCGCGCGTGCATCTCGCCGACCTGATCGGCCGCGATCTCGCCGGCGGCGAAATCCGCGTCGCCGGCCATTGCTTCGGCTGCACCGCCGGCCAGGGATCGAGCTGCGGCGGCGCGCTCAAGGAAGCCGCCGAATGAATGCGCCGCAGCGCACGGCCGCCGCGGCGTCCGAAGCCGCCGCCGGCCGCATGTGTCCGTTCGACTATCGCTACCGGCCTGCGGTGTTCGCCCGTCCGCCCGATTTCGAGGCCGGAACGCTCTATGTCGTCGGCGGCCTTTACGGCAATGCCGCCGCCCTCGACGAGATCGGGCGCATGGCGGCGGCCGAGCGGACGCCGGTGACGCTCGTGTTCAACGGCGACTTTCACTGGTTCGATGCCGACGCCGCCTGGTTTGCCGGGATGGAGCGGCGCATCGCGCCCCATCGCGCGCTGCGCGGCAATGTCGAGACCGAGATCGCGCGGCCGGGCGACATCGGGGCGGGCTGCGGCTGCGCCTATCCCGCCACGGTCTCCGACGAGACCGTGCGCTGGTCGAACGAGATCATCGCCGCCTTGCGCGCCGTCGCGCGGGCGCGTGCGGGCGTCGCGGAGCGGCTCGCCGCCCTGCCGATGCATCTTGTGGCGCGGGTCGGCGCGCTGCGGATCGGCATCGTGCACGGCGATGCCTGGTCGCTCGCCGGCTGGCGCTTCGCCCACGACATGCTCGACGATCCCGCGCGGGCGCAGGACGTCACGGGGCTGCGCGCGGAAAGCGGCATCGATATGTTCGCCAGCACCCATACCTGTCTTGCCGCCTTGCGCCGGCTCGAAACGCCGGACGGCCCGCTCACGATCGTCAATAACGGCGCGGCCGGCATGCCGAACTTCTCCGGCCAGACCGCGGGCCTGATCACCCGCATCGCGACCACGCCGTCGCCGCACCGGCCGCTCTACGGCATGGCGCAGGCGGATGTCTTCTGCGACGCCCTGCCGGTGCGCTACGACAATGCCGCCTTCCTTGCGCGCTTTCTGGCGCGCTGGCCACAGGGCTCGCCGGCGCACGCGTCCTATTTCGCGCGCATCGGCAACGGGCCGGCCTACACGATCGCGCAGGCGCGCGGCACGGCGCGATAGCGGACCGCGGATCGCCCGGCTATCGTTGCGTCATGACTGCGCTCTCCATCGTCATCCCGGTACTGAACGAAGGCTCCCGGATCGAGGCGGCGCTCGCAGCACTTGCGCCCTTGCGCACGCGCGGCGCCGAAGTGGTCGTAGTCGACGGCGGCAGCGGCGACGACACCTGCGAACGTGCCGGCGCCGGGGCCGACCGCGTTCTTTCGGCGCCGCGCGGGCGCGCAAGCCAGATGAATGCGGGAGCCGCCGCCGCGCGCGGCGAGGCGCTGATTTTCCTGCATGCCGATACCTGCCTGCCGGCCGACGCCGACCGGCTTGTCGCGCGCGCGCTGCGCGCTCGCGGCGCGGCCTGGGGCCGCTTCGACGTGCGCATCGCCGGCCGCCATCCGCTCCTGCCCGTCGTCGCCGCGCTGATGAACCTGCGTTCGCGCCTCACCGGCATCGCCACCGGCGACCAGGCGATGTTCGTACGGCGCGAGACCTTCGCGCGCATCGGCGGCTTTCCCGATATCGCGCTGATGGAGGACATCGCGCTGTCGCGGATGCTGCGGCGGATCGCACGCCCGGTCTGCCTGCGCGAACGGGTGACGACGTCGGGCCGGCGCTGGGAGGAGCGCGGCGTCGTTCGCACCATCATGCTGATGTGGCGGCTGCGGCTTGCCTTCTATTTCGGAGCCGCGCCGTCCGATCTGGCGCGGCGCTACGGCTATGTCCCGCGCCAGTCCTGAGCCGGTCGCGATCGCGATCCTCGCCAGGGCGCCGGTGGCGGGCTTCGCCAAGACGCGCCTCATTCCCGAGCTTGGCGCGCATGGCGCGGCCGTCCTGCAGGAGGCGCTCACCGAGCACACCGCGCGCAAGGCGGTCGCCGCCGCGACCGGGCCGGTCACGCTCTGGGGCACGCCCGACATCACGCACGCGTCTTTCCGTGCGCTCGCGACGGCGCTGCGCATCGGGCTCTGCCGGCAGCCGGACGGCGATCTCGGCGCGCGCATGATGGCGGCCGGCCGCGCCGCCGGCCGGCCGGTGCTTGTCATCGGCACCGACTGCCCGGCGCTGACCGTCGCCCATCTCACCGATGCCGCGCAGGCGCTGCGCGCGGGGAGCGAGGCATGCGCGATCCCGGCCGAGGACGGCGGTTACGTGCTGATCGGCATGCGCACGCCGCAGCCCGCGCTGTTCGAAGGCATCGCCTGGGGCGGACCGTCCGTGATGGCGGCCACGCGCGCACGCGCGGCCCGCGCGAAGCTGACGCTGCGCGAATTTCCCGCGCTCTGGGACATCGACCGGCCCGCCGATCTCGAGCGCCTGCGCGGCAGCGAGGAGTTCGCGCGCTTCTTCTAGCGCGGCATCATTGCAGGCGGATCAGCAGCAATCCTGCAAAGATGACCAAAGCGGCGCCGATGCGGATGGCGTTGAGCCGCTCGCGCAGCATGAGGACGCCGAGCAGCGCGCCGAACAGCACGCTCGTCTCGCGCAAAGCCGCCACCAGCGCGATCGGCGCCACCGACATCGCCCAGATCGCGATCCCGTAGGAGACGACCTGCAGCGCGCCGCCGAGCGCGCCCGTCTTCCAGTGCGGGCGCATGGCGGCGAACGCACCGCTGCCGCGCCGCGCGACGACATAGGCCGCCATCACGAGGCCGTTGCCGACGAACATCGCCAGCGTATAGGGATGCGGGCTGTCGCCGATGCGCCCGCCGGTGCCGTCCACGAGCGAATAGAGGCTCACCGTGAATGCCGTGAACAGCGCAAAGCCGAGCGCGCGCGGATTCATGCGCCTGAGGTCCGCGCCCCCGCGCAGCGACAACAGCAGCACGCCCATGACCAAGAGCACGATGCCCGCCCATCCGGCGGTGGCGACATTCTCGCCGAGAAGCAGCGCCGCCCCGCCCGCCGTCATCAGCGGCGCGCCGCCGCGCGCAATCGGATAGACCTCGCCGAGATCGCCGAAGCGGTAGCTTTCGCCAAGGCCGATGAAATAGAACAGATGGATCACGACCGACGCCGCGACCCAAAGCCAGGCGGCGCAGTCGGGCAAGCCGGTGAAGAGCATGAGCGCAAGCGCGATCGTCGCCGAGGCGATCGAGATCATCGCGATCGTGGTGACGGGATCGAGCCGGCTCTTGGCCGCCGCATTCCAGGCGGCGTGACAGGCGGCCGAGAACAGCACGGCGGCGAAGACGAAGGAATCCATTGCGGCGGGCGGCCCCTGCGGACCGGGCGCCCGCCCGCGATCCATACGTCATGACCGCAGGCGACGCAAAATGCGCACACGGCACCGCGCGCATGCGTCCGCGGCATGGCGCATGGCACGGGAAACAGGATGGCGCAGCGCAGCCGGCGCGATGCCGCGCCTAGAGCTTGATGCGCAGCAGGTTGGCGATCTCGCCGACGATGCCGCGGCGGAACAGCATCACGCAGGCCACGAAGATCGAGCCCTGGATCACCATCACCCATTGCCCGAAGGCGGCGAGATAGTTCTGCATGGCGATGATGACGAAGGCGCCGACCGCGGGGCCGAACACGGTGCCGAGCCCGCCGACCAGCGTCATCAGCACCACCTCCCCCGACATCGCCCAATAGACGTCGGTGAGCGAGGCGAGCTGGAACACGATCGCCTTGGTGCCGCCGGCAACGCCGGCGAGCGTCGCGGAGAGGACGAAGGCCACGAGCTTGTAGCGGTCGGTCTTGTAGCCGAGCGAGATCGCGCGCGGCTCGTTCTCGCGGATCGCCTTGAGCACCTCGCCGAACGGCGAATAGATGATGCGGTAGATCAGCATGAAGCAGGCGAGGAAGATGACGACCACAACCGCATACATGGCCATCGGGTCGGCCAGGCTGATCAGGCCGAACAGGCGGCCGCGCGGCACCGCCTGGATGCCGTCCTCGCCGTGGGTGAACGGCGCCTGGATGGCGAAGAAATACATCATCTGCGCGAGCGCCAGCGTGATCATCGCGAAATAGATGCCCTGCCGGCGGATCGCGAGCGAGCCGGCGATCACGCCGAGAACCGTCGCGGTGGCGGCACCCGCGAGAATAGCGAGCTCCGGCGTCAACCCCCAGACCTTGGCCGCGTGCGCCGACACGTAGCTCGCCCAGCCGAAATAAAGCGCATGCCCGAACGACAAAAGCCCGACATAGCCGAGCAGCAGGTTGAAGGCGCAGGCGAACAGCGCAAAGCACAGCACCTTCATCAGGAACAGCGGATAGATCACGCTCGGCGCGACCACGAGGAACGCGACCATGAGCAGGAAGGCGGCGGTCTCGCTGCGCGAGCGCACGCTCTGCGAGGCGACATGCATGCTGACGGCCTGGTTCATGTCAGGTCCTCCGTCCGAACAGGCCGGCCGGCCGGATCAGCAGCACGATCGCCATGATCACGAAGATCACCGTGTTCGAGGCTTCCGGGAAGAACACTTTCGTCAACCCCTCGATGATGCCGAGCCCGAAGCCGGTGACGATCGCACCCATGATCGAGCCCATGCCGCCGATCACCACCACGGCGAACACGACGATGATGAGGTCGGCGCCCATCTGCGGCGAGACGTTGTAGATCGGCGCCGCCATCACGCCGGCAAGCGCGGCCAGCCCCACGCCGAAGCCGTAGGTCAGCGTGATCATGCGCGGCACGTTGATGCCGAAGGCGC
>JACFNY010000574.1 GCA_019454625.1 Sphingomonadaceae bacterium | reverse complement strand
CCGCAAAGGAGACCCCGGAGACAGCCAGAATCACATCATGGTATACGGTTTCCAGGTTATCGACCCGCAGCATGGCGATCGGCTCACCACCCGTCACTTGATCAGCTTCAGCGCCTCCGGATTGGCCGTCCGCCAGGTGCCCACCGGTTCGAACGCAGGCTGGCCGTTCACTAGGGTGGCCTTGACCATCCGGCCGTTCGCCGACCCATGACGGCGGTCGGGGTCGAAGTTGATCGGGCCCATGAAGCCGAAATCATAGGACTCCAAGCCTTCGAGGGCGGTGACAAGCTGGTCCCGGCTGGTAATATCCGGCCCGATCCGCTTCAGCGCCTCGGCCATCACCTTGGACTGCATCCACCCGAACCAGAAGTAGACGTTGGCCTCCTTGATGATGGCGTCCTTCCCCTGGGACTTGAGGATCTGAATCGCCTCGTCCACACCCCTGGACCTGCCGGCCTCGGACCAACTGTCGAAGTCGGCCACCGCCATGTAGTGATCTGTTACCCACTTGTGGGAGGCGAGTGAGAAGACCAGCACATCCACGTTGTTCGTGCCGCTGCCAATGAACTTGGCGTTCACGCCCTGCTTCTCGGCTTCGGCCAGAATGCTGGCCATGTCCATCGACTGATTGCCGCCGATGATGTAGTCCGCCCCTGAGTTCTTCAGGGTGAGCACCTCCGCGCTGAAGTCCTTTTGCGCCATGCGCTTGAAGAGAACCTCCGCCACGATCGGGATGCCGTAATGCTGCGCCGCTGCCTTGACGCCTTCGAGCGTGCTGTAGCCCATATCGTCGTCCTGACCGATAAAGGCGATCTTGGCGCCGTTCTCCTTGCCCTTGCGTTCCTGAACGATATAGTCCATCGCCACGACCCCGAGCACATGGTACGGAGTCATCAGGGCGAACAGGTACTTGGAGGGCGGAAAGGTCACCTGCTTGCCCGCGGCAGAGCCGAGGGTCGGCACCTTGTCATCGTTGACGGTCTTTCGGGCTGCGACGGTGGGTGCCGTGCCCATGACGTTCACGATCGCGTAGACCTGGTCCTCGGTAATCAGCTTCTTGACGGCGGGAACCGCCTTGCCGGAGTCGTAGCTGTGGTCGCTGGTCACGAGCTTGATCTTGCGCCCATTGATCCCACCGTTCTAGTT
>JACFNY010000573.1 GCA_019454625.1 Sphingomonadaceae bacterium | reverse complement strand
ACCGCCCAGCCCGCCGTGACACGCGGAATGTCCTCGACAAACACGCGCCGCAGTTCCTGCGGCGTGTTGCCATAGTCGCCGCCGGCCTTGAGCACGCCGTTGTTGCCGACGCTGACGATGTGCGGCCGCAGATCGGCGAGTACCTGACCCGGCTCCAGGCCAGCCTGAAGGAGATGGGCGCGACCTGCCCGGTCTTCATGATCCATTCCGGCGGCGGCCTGATCTCGGTCGAGACGGCCTCGCTGTTCCCGGTGCGGCTGGTCGAATCGGGGCCGGCCGGCGGCGCGATCTTCGCCGCCGACATCGCCCGCCGTTTCGGGCTCGGCTCCGTCGTCTCCTACGACCTGGGCGGAACCACCGCCAAGATCTGCCTGATCGAGGATTTCGAGCCGCGCACGGCGCGGACCTTCGAGGTCGCCCGCACCTATCGCTTCGCCAAGGGCTCGGGCATGCCGATCTCGATCCCGGTGATCGAGATGATCGAGATCGGCGCCGGCGGCGGCTCGATCGCCCGCGTCGACGCGATGGGCCGCATCCAGACCGGCCCCGAAAGCGCCGGCTCCGAGCCGGGGCCGGCCTGCTACGGCCGCGGCGGCTCGCGCCCGACCATCACCGACGCAGACCTCATGCTCGGCAAGCTCGACGCCGACAATTTCGCCGGCGGCGCGATCCGGCTCGACGCCGGGGCATCCGACGCGGCCATCGTCGCCGATGTCGGCGAGCGCCTGTCGCTCGACACGCTGTCGGCGGCGTTCGGCATCTGCGAGGTCGTCGACGAGAACATGGCCAACGCCGCCCGCGTCCACGCGGTCGAGAACGGGCGCGACATTGCCGACAACGTCATGATCGCCTTCGGCGGCGCCGCGCCCCTCCACGCCGCGCGGCTGTGCGAGAAGCTCGGCATCGACCGCTGCATCGTGCCGCAGGGCGCCGGCGTCGGCTCGGCCATCGGCTTCCTCAAAGCGCCGTTCGGCTACGAGGCGCTGACCTCGCGGCTGGTGCGGCTGTCGCGCTTCGACGCCGCGGAAGTCAACGCGCTCCTCGGCGAGCTCACCCGGACCGCCGAGAGCAACGTGCGGGCGGGGACGAGCGCCACGATCCGCCGCGACCTCACCGCCTTCATGCGCTATGCCGGGCAGGGCTGGGA
>JACFNY010000058.1 GCA_019454625.1 Sphingomonadaceae bacterium | reverse complement strand
CACGGGCCGCGAAACGCCCGCGCTCGTCAGGCTCCGCTCGATACGGCTTTCATAGCTCGCGCAGCCTGCAAGCAGCGCGGCGGCGGTAACGACAGTCAACAACGGCTTCATGCTCGGACTCTCCGCTTCGGGACGGGTTTCATCGCTCTGTCCGCCTTAACCCAAGCTGACCCCGGTGCTATAGCACGGCGGCATGAGCCTCTGGACCGGCATCCTCGTCGCGCTCGCCGCGACGCTCGCGATGGAAGGCGTCGCCTATGCGGCGCACCGCTGGGTGATGCACGGCGTCCTCTGGTCGCTGCACAAGTCGCACCACGAGCCGCGTGCCGGGCTTTTCGAGAAGAACGACTGGTTCGCCGTCATGTTCGCCCTGCCCTCGATCGCCTGCATCTGGCTCGGCGTCGAGGCGGGCTGGCATCCGGCGTGGATGTGGGTCGGCATCGGCATCGCGGGCTACGGCGCGATTTATTTCGGCTTCCATGACGTCATCGTCCACCGCCGCATCGCGCACGGCTACGTGCCGAAAAGCGACTACATGAAGCGCATCGTGCAGGCGCACCGGCTGCACCATGCCGTCAGCAGCAAGCACGGCACCGTGTCGTTCGGCTTCCTGTGGGCGCCGCCCATCCGTAGGCTGAAGGCCGAGCTCGAGCGCGCCGGCGGCGACATCCGGATGCCGACGGGCGCGTGAACCCGCCGCCGCGGCGTGCCGCCCTCCGTCTCGCCGGGCGCCTGTTGCCGAAGCTGTGGTCGGCGGGCGTGCTGCCGCCGCCCGATCTCGATGCGGACCGGCTGTTCCGGCAGGCCCGGCGCGCGGCGCGTCTCGACGATTTCGGCCCCGACGACGGCTGGCGCGAGAACCTCTCGGTGCTGCGCGCTGCGCTCGGCGACGCGCCGATGAACGCGATCGGCCGCACGATCGCGCACGGCAGCATCCTCAAGGTGCTGGTGGACCGCCTGCGCGCCGAGGCGCTGTTCGGGGCGCACCCGGAAATCCGCGCCCGCCCGCTCGCGCCGCCGCTCGTCATCTGCGGCCAGATGCGCTCCGGCACCACGCGGCTGCACCGCCTGCTCGCCTGCGACGCGCGCTTCCGGCACCTGCGCCTCTACGAGACGCTGAGTCCCGTGCCGTGGCCGGGGAGCTTCACCGCGCGGCGCGACCCGCGCATCCGCTGGGCGGGTTTCGGCGTGCGTTTCCTCAATTGGGCGAACCCCGGCAATGCCGCCGCGCATCCCACCGGCCCGCTGGAGCCCGAGGAGGAGACCGGGCTTCTGGAGCACAGCTTCTGGGGTGCGCAGATCGAGGCGCAGCGGCGCATCTCCGCCTTCGCGCGCCACTGCGAGACCGCCGACGCACTGCCTGTCTACCGCCGCTTCGCCGACCTGCTGCGCCTCGCCGGATGGTTCCGCCGGGACGATCCGAAGCTGCCGTGGCTTCTGAAGTCCCCGCAATATCTGCAAGACCTGACTGCACTTTCCGAGACCCTGCCCGGCACCCGCTTCATCTTCATGACGCGCGATGCAAGCGCGCTCGTGGCGTCGGGCTGCTCGCTCGTCTGGAACCAGATGGTCGTCCAATCCGACACCGTCGATCCGGCATGGATCGGCGACGAATGGCTGCGCAAGACCGCGCTCCGGCAGGCCCGCGCCGATGCGTTCCGCGCAGGCCTGCCGGATGCGCGCGCCTTCACGCTCGACTTCGCCGAGATGGAGCGGGACTGGCGCGCCGCCGTCCGCCGCCTCTACGACTGGCTCGGCCTGCCGCTCGGCCCTGTGCTGCTCGCGCGGATGGAAGCCTATATGACGCGTGAAAGTCGCCATCTCGGCCATGCGTACCGCCTCGCCGACTTCGGCCTCACGCCGGAAGCGGCGGCGATGGCGGCGATGGCGGCGTCCAGTCCGGCGTATCGCCCTTCTTCCACAGCGGCGGCCGGGGCGGCAGCGGCGATGTGAGCTGCGGTGTCAGGAACGCGCCCGCCACGAAGCGCAGCTTTTCGGGAACCGACGTGCTTTGCCGATGGTCCCACGCCGCCGTTCCGCCCGCGCGCACCTTCGCGCCGATCGCGGCATAGATGTCCGCGGCGGAGACCACCGCCCGGCCCGCGCGCCGGGGCAGGCGCCGGGCGCCTTCCCGCGCGGAGGCGTAGTAGGCGTCCGCGAGATCGAGCAGCCGCGCCACGATCGCAACGAGCGCGCCGCGATGCTCCGGGCGCACATGGTCGCCCGGCGGTATCCCGGCGTCGGCCAGCCAGTCCTCCGGCAGATAGCAGCGCCCGAGCGCCGCATCGTCGAACACGTCGCGCGCGATGTTGGTGAGCTGGAAGGCGATGCCGAGATCGGCGGCGCGCAGCAGCAGGTCGCTGTCGCCCGGCGAAACGCCCATGATCGCCGCCATCATCTCGCCGACGACGCCCGCGACGTGGTGGCAATAGTCGAGCGTGTCCTCGATATGGCGGAAGCGGCGCTCGTGCACGTCCATCGCGTAGCCGGCGAGGTGCGCGGGCGGACAGGCTTCCGGCATTCGCGTTTCATGCACGACCGAAGCAAGCGCCCCGAAGGCATTGATCTGCCGTTCCTCTCCGGCAAGCGCCGCCCGCGTCTGCCGGGTGAGGTCAGCCAGCCGTGCCTCGACCGCCGCGTCTGTCGCCACGCGGCCCTGTCCGCCCGCCTGCCCGTCGATCACGTCGTCGCAGTGACGGCACCACGCGTAGAGCAGCCACGCGCGGCGGCGCGTTTCGGGATCGAACAGCCGCGAGGCGAGCGCGAAGCTGCGCGATCCCCGCGCGATGCTGCGCTTCGCCCAGCGGGTCAGCTCATCCATCGGCAAGATCGTCCAGCATCAGCCGCGCCGTCGCCCTCGCCGAGGCGACGACGCCCGGAATCCCGGCGCCGGGATGCGTGCCCGCGCCGACGAAATAGAGGTTGGGGATCACGTCGTCCCGGTTGTGGACGCGGAACCACGCGCTCTGCCACAGAACGGGTTCGAGGCTGAACGCCGAACCGAGGTGCGCCTTCAGCTCCGTCCTGAAGTCGCTCGGGGTAAACCACCGCTTCACCTCGATATTTTCGAGAAGGCCGGGAAGCAGGTGCGCGTCCAGCGATCGGAGGATGCGGTCGGCGTATTCAGGCGCGACACGCTCCCAATCGCCATTGTACTTGCCGAGATGCGGCACGGGTGAGAGCGCGTAGAAGCTGCTGCACCTCGGCGGCGACAGGCCGGGATCGGACGCGGTCGGGTGATGCAGGTAGAGCGAGAAATCGTCGGCGAGAACGCCGTTTCCGTAAATGTCGTCGAGGAGCGCGCGGTAGCGCGGCCCGAACAGGATGTTGTGGTGCGGCACCTCGGGCCACGTCCCCCGCGCACCGAAATAGACGACGAACAGCGAAGGCGAAAACCGCTTGCGTTCCAGCGCCTTCGCCGCCTTTCCGCGCGCCGTCGCGCCCAGGAGATCCGCGTAGGTGTGCACGACGTCGCCGTTCGAGGCGACGGCATCGAAGGCGTGCCGCTCGCCCTCCGCGACGAGGCCGGTCACGCGGTTTCCGGCGGTTTCGATGGCCGTCACCGGCGCCGCGAGCTTCAGCGTGCCGCCCAGATCCTCGAACAGCCGCACGAGACCCCGCACCAGCGCGTGCGTGCCGCCGCGCGGGAACCACACGCCCCATTTCTTCTCCAGCGCATGAATAAGCGCGTATATCGAACTGGTCTTGAAGGGATTTCCGCCGACGAGAAGCGTGTGGAAGCTGAACGCCTCGCGCAGTTTCGGGTGACGGACGTGACGCGCCACCACGGAATGGACGGAACGCCACGCGCCGTAGCGCATCAGCTGCGGGGCGGCAGCAAGCATCGAGCGGAAATCGAGGAACGCCTCGTGCCCGAGCGTCTCGTAGCCCTCGCGCAGCACGCCCTCGGAATAGGCTAAGAAGCGCCGGTAGCCTTCCACGTCCTCCGGCGACAGCGCGGCGATCTCCGCGGAGAGCCGCGCCTCGTTTCCCGTGTAGTCAAAGGTCGTGCCGTCCGGCCAGTGCAGGCGGTAGAACGGCTCGACCGGCATCAGGTCGACATAGTCGGCAAGGCGCCTGCCGGAGAGCGCGAACAACGCCTCGAGGCAGGCCGGATCGGTGACGACCGTGGGTCCGGCGTCGAACGTATAGCCCCTCTCCTCGTAGACGTAGGCCCGCCCGCCCGGCTTGTCGCGCGCCTCGAACAGCGTGACGTCATGCCCCGCGGATTGCAGGCGCACCGCGAGCGCGAGGCCGCCGAAGCCGCTGCCGATCACTGCAATTCGGGCCATCGCCTGCGCCTAATCGACCCCGAGCATCACCGCGAGCGCGCGCCCCACGGGCACAGGCGGGCGGCCCGCGAGGATGCGCAGCTTGTCGGTGCGCGTCGAGGCGCCCGCGTAGAAGCGGGCGACGATCGCGTCAGGCAGCCGGTAGAAATGCTGGAGCACGCGGTAGCGCGCCGAAGGCGCGGCGGCGCGGAACAGCATCCGCGCCAGCGTGCGGTAGTAGCGCCGCCCGTGCCACGTGCGCGTCGCGTGCGCGCGCACGGCGCTGTAGACAAGATCGGGATCGAAGCGCGGCAGATCGGCGAGGAGATCGGCCGTGCGCACGGCGTCCGGGAAGCTGTAGCCGGTGAGCGGATGAAACAGCCCCGCGCGCATCCCGAGCCGGGCGACCCCGGGTGCGCCTGCCTCCCAGAGCGCCTCGATGTTGCCGCCGAGCGCCAGCGGCAGAACGCCGCGCTCGGCCCCGACGACGCCGTGCGGCCCCAGCCCCGCGCCCAGCGCCCACGCCTCGATGCGCGCCTTCACGGCCTCGACGTCGAGGTCGGGATCGTCGCTGTAGCAGGTGTCCTCGATCAGCAGGCGCCGCTCGTCCCACGGCAGCACGTAGACGAAGCGGTAGCCGTCCGCCTGGTCCACGCGCGCATCCATGATGAGCGGCATGGTGAGGCCGTGCGGCCGCAGCGTCTCGATCTCGAGGCCGACGAATTTCTGCCACGCCAGTTCGAGCGCCGTCGTCGGCGCATGGCCGCGCCCGTCGATCACCACGCGCGCGCCGAGCCGCTCGCCGGTCTCCAGCGTCACGCCCGCCGCGTCGAGGCCGCGCACCTTGCGGCCGAGCAGCAGGCGGTCCGCCGGCATCGCGGCGCGCACGGCGGCGTCGAGCAGCGCCGAGCGGGCGCTCGCATAGCCGTGCGGCAGCGTGCGCGTGAAGGCCGGGAAGCGGACATCGTAGCGCGGCCAGCGCGCGGCATAGAGCGGCGCCGTCCAGTCCCGCTGCGCGGGCGTCATGTCCGTGTCGAAGGAAGACCAGATGTGGTCGCCGCCGATACGCTCGCCGGCCTCGACGATCGCGACGCGAAGCTCCGGCCGCCGCGCGGCGAGCCTCAGCCCCGCCAGCCCCGATGCCAAACCCCCGCCCACCAGGATCAGGTCGAAATCCATGCCCGCCTAGCTGTACCAGCCCGGCGCGCAAAAGCCACCGGATTTGCATGATCGCCGCCCGCCCGCCTGTTAGAAGGCGCGCGTGGCCGAAGTCGTGCTCACCGTCGCCGCGATGGTCGTCATCGTCGCTCTCCGCTACCTCGCGGTTTCGGGCGCGTTCGCGTGGCTTTCGGCGCGCGTGCGGCCCGGCATCCACGCCGGCCGCATGGCGCGGCAGATCCGCGGCGAGATCCGCTGGTCGCTGATCGCCGCCGCCATCTATGCGATTCCGGCGGGCCTCGTGCTCCATGCGTGGCAGGCGCACGGATGGACACGCATCTACACCGATCCGGGCGCATACGGCTGGTGGTGGCTGCCGGGGAGCGTGCTCGCCTATCTCCTCGTCCACGACACGTATTTCTACTGGACGCACCGCTGGATGCACGCGCCCCGCCTGTTCGCGCGCATCCACAAGGTGCATCACGACAGCCGCCCGCCCACGGCATGGGCGGCGATGAGCTTCCACCCGTGGGAATCGCTGATCGGCGCGGCGCTGATCCCGGCGCTCACCTTCGTCATCCCCGTTCATGTCGCGGCGCTCGGGCTGGTGCTGGCGTTGATGACCGTTTTCGGCGTCACCAACCACATGGGCTGGGAGCTGTTCCCGCGCGCCCTGCTTAACGGGCCGTTCGGGAAGCTGGTGATAACCGCCTCGCATCACCACCGGCATCATCAGGACTATCGCTGCAACTATGGGCTCTATTTCCGGCACTGGGACCGGCTCTGCGGGACGGAAAAGGGTCTGGAAGACTGGGGTCTTGAAAACTGGGACCTTGGAGACTTCGATGCTGAAACGAGCGGCCGTCGCGGCGGCATTGCTGCCGCTTCTCGGCGCGGCGCCTTCGGGCGAGGCCTCGCTGCACCTGACGTTTGAAGGGCTGCGCTCCGAAAAAGGCAGCATCCGCCTGTGCCTGTGGCGCGATTCCGCGGGCTATCCGGACTGCACCCGCAGCACCTCCGCGACGAAGGAGACCGTGCCCGCCGCGAACCCCGTGGTCGACTTCACCGGGCTCCAGCCGGGCGACTACGCCGTCTCGGCGATCCACGACGAGAACGACAACAGGAAGCTCGACAAGAGCTTCATCGGCCTGCCCACGGAAGGCGTCGCCTTCTCGAACAACGCCAGGATCGCCTTCGGCCCGCCGAAGTTCGCGAAGGTCCGCTTCCACGTCGCGGGCGAAACCGCGCAAACGCTGCACATGCGCTATTTCCTTTGAAACACGAAGAGCCTAGTCCGCGCCCATGAAATTCGAACGCAGCGACAAGAACGTCGGCAACCGTGTTTTCAAGGGGGCGGTCTTCATGACGGGCGCCCGCTTCATCCTGCGCCTGTTCAGCCTCATCAACCTGATGGTGCTCGGACGCCTGCTCGATCCTTCGGACTACGGCATCGCCTCCTACGCCATCGCCATCATCGCGCTGACGCAAGTGTTCTCCGACATCCGCGTCAACAGCGCGCTGATCTCGATACGCGAGGTGAACCGGACGCATCTGGACACCGGGTTCACGATCAACCTGCTGCGCGGCTTCATCGTTGCTGGGCTGCTGTTCGCCTTCGCCGGGCCGATCGCCGACTATGCGAACGAACCCGCGCTTGTCGATGTGCTGCGCGTCCTCGCCGTGGTGCTGATCTTCGACGGGCTGAAAAATCCGGCCATGCTGATGTACCGCCGGAACATCGACTTCTCGCGGGAATTCAAGCGCGTCGCGCTTTCGACCGTGCTCGGCTCGCTGGCCGCGATCACGGTCGCGATCCTCACGAAAAGCTATTGGGCGATCGTCGCGGGTACGCTGGCGGGGCGCTTTGCGGAATTCGCGTTCAGCTATTGGCGCATTCCCTACATGCCGAAGCTCGGCTTTCGGGAAAGCGGCGTTTTCCTGCGTTTCGGAAGCTGGATGACGATCGACGCCATCCTTGACTACGTGACCTCCGCCGCGCCCACGATGCTGCTCGGGCGCTACGCGGGCTCGCACGCGCTCGGCTTCTACACGGTCGGCAAGGACATATCGCAGCTCGCCACGCGCGAACTCACCGGGCCGTTGATGCAGGCGCTGTTCCCCGGGCTTGCAGCGCTCGCGCACGATACGCCGCGCCTGCGCGTCGCCTACCGCACGGCACAGGCGACGGTGCTCGGCATCGCGCTTCCGATCGGCTTCGGCTCGGCGCTGCTCGCGCCCGAGATGGTGGCGCTCATCGTCGGCCAGAAATGGCTGGCGGAAGCACCGCAGGTGATAGAGGTATTCGGCCCCGTCTTCGCCATTTCGATGGTCGGCGCATCCACGAACGGCCTCGCGATGGCAAAGCTCGCGCTTCCGCAGATGGTCATGCGGGCGGCATTCCTCGCGGTCTTCTGCTTGCCGATCTTCTGGTATGCGGTAAGCCACCACGGCGCGTCCGGCATGATCTATGCCGTGGCCTTCTACCAGTTGCTGCGCGCCTCCGTGAACATGTTCTTCGCCAAGACCCTGCTCAAGGATTCGTTCTTCTCGGCCTTCCTGATGGGCTGGCGCAGCTTCGTGGCCGTTGCCGTCATGTCGGGCGCCGTGCTGCTGATGCCGTCCGTCTCGCCGGCGGGCATGTCCGAAATCGCCGTGTTTCTTTCGGTGCTGCCGCGTATCGCGGTTGCCGCGGTCGTCTATATCGCCGCCCACCTCGCGCTGTGGCGGCTGTCGGGCAAACCCGACGGCTTCGAAAGCAAGGTGCTCGAAATCCTCGGCAAGGCGCTCGAGCGTTTCCGGGAACGGCAGGCCCGGCGCGCGGGGTAGGTTTCAGGCGATCGCGCGCGCCAGTTCCGCCGTGATGCGCCGCACGTCGGCCTCGCGCAGCCTGATATTGCCGGGCAGCTCGATCATCCGGTCCAGCCGGCTGCCGAGCATGGCCGCCGCGTCGTCCGACCAGGCGCGATAGGGCGCGCGCACCGATATGCCCGCGCCGATCAGCCGCTCTTGCACGTCCTTCGCCGCGGCGCCCCCGTCCCACGTCACGATCATGCGCGTCCGATAGGCGCCAGGGGCGTACTGGGGCATACGCGCACCGTTCGGCAGCGCGTCGGCATACCAGCCGCAAAGACGGGTGCGTGCGGCGCGAATGTCCCCGAGCCGTTCGAGCTGCGCGAGCAAGGCGACGGCAGCGGTGTCCGAAATATGCGAACGCTTGTTATTCCGCGCCTCGCACCAGCGCGCCACCGGCCTGACGAAGCGCGCGCCATAGTTCGGCAAAAAACGCGGCAAGGGATCGAGAACGAAAGCGTAGGCGAACCACGCATGATGACGCCTGCGTAAAGGCGCGTCCGGCAAAGCCTCCCATGCCGATGTCACAGCGGGCCGGAATTCCGGCGCGTTCACCAGCAGCGCGCCTCCGCCGTTGGGCATACCACCCGTCAGCGTTTTCGACTGGTCGAAGCTGAGCAGCCCGAAGTCGCCGCGCGTTCCCATGCTGTCGCCGAGCACATGCGCCGCATCGTCCACCACGCGGATCCCGTGCGGGCGGGCGAGCCCCGCGACGGCGTCCACGTCCACCCGCGCGCCGTACATGTGGACCGCGACAACGGCGAGAACGTCACGCGCCAGCCACCCCGGCAATGCAGCGAGATCGAGATTGAGGTCGTCGCCGACCGGAACGGCCACCGGGTCGAGACCCGCCTCCCGCACCGCGTGCGGCACGGCCGGGCAGCAATAGGCGGGCACCAGCACCTTCCTGCGTTCCGGCGCCGCCGCCTTCATCACCTGAAACGCGAGGACCAGCCCGGTCTTGCC
>JACFNY010000572.1 GCA_019454625.1 Sphingomonadaceae bacterium | reverse complement strand
GAAGCTGAGCGACGAGATCAAGATCTACGAGAAGGACTTCGCCCAAGAGAAGGTGAAGGGCAAGCACATCGCCCCGCACACGCTCGAGGTCGCCGCGATGTGGGCCGTCATGACCCGCCTAGAGGA
Source organism: Sphingomonadaceae bacterium (assembly GCA_019454625.1). Classification (GTDB taxonomy): domain Bacteria; phylum Pseudomonadota; class Alphaproteobacteria; order Sphingomonadales; family Sphingomonadaceae; genus Sphingosinicella. The sequence goes on along the minus strand of JACFNY010000572.1, from coordinate 1,028 downwards.
TCCGAAGAAGCACAACCTCTCGCTCGTTCAGAAGATGAAGCTCTACGACGGCAAGGTCCTGCCGGGCTACACGCAGGACACCGTCAAGGAGTTGCGTAAGGAGTCGAAGCGCGAGGGCATGGAGGGCATCTCCCCCCGCTACGTGCAGGACAAAATTTCGAACGCGCTCGTCAACGAGGCGGGCGAGGGCACGATCAACCCGTTCATGGTGATGAACGAGCTCGACAAGGGGCTCCGTCACCACTCGCTCATCACGAACGACGAGCAGCGGAAGCGCTTTCAGGAGATCATCGGGCTCGTCAAGCGCGAGTACGAGGAGATCGTCAAGAACGAGGTGCAACGCGCGATCAGCGCCGATGAAGACGCGATCATGAAGCTCGCGGCCAACTACATCGACAACATCAAGGCGTACACGCTGAAGGAGCGGGTCAAGAACCGCTACACGGGTCAAGACGAGGACCCGGACGAGCGCCTGATGCGGTCGATCGAAGAGAAGATCGACATCGCCGAGAACCGCAAAGAGGACTTCCGGCGCGAGATCATGAACTTCATCGGGGCGCTCGCGGTCGAAGGCAAGAAGTTCGTGTGGAACACGAACGACCGCCTGCGTCGCGCGCTCGAGCTCAAGCTCTTCGAGGATCAGAAGGACTCGATCAAGCTGAAGACGCTCGTCTCCGCGGTCGTCGACAAGGACACGCAGGAGAAGATCGACATCATCAAGGCGCGCCTCATCAAGAACTTCGGCTACAACGAGGTCAGCGCGACGGACGTGCTGAACTACGTCGCCTCGATCTTCGCGCGCGGAGACGCCAAGGAGTAAGCCGCCGCTGGGTAGACACGGACGTCCACGCCCGAAGCGGTGGAGCCGCTCCAGGCGCGAGGTGTCCTGTGAGGTAGGGGCGCAGCATGCTGCGCCCCTACGACGTGTGGGTGATGTCGGTGAGCGCCGGTGCGCGATGCCGATCACGCGAGGCGTGGTTCATGTGGTGAATCGGTCCAGGCGTGATGTGCCAGTGAGGTAGGGGCGC